>CAVKBG010000041.1:0-23889 GCA_963654755.1 Desulfovibrionaceae bacterium | reverse complement strand
AAGCGTAAAGGAAATTTTCAGCTGTCCTAGATCAGAAGTTACAAAAGAATTTATGAGAGGAATTGTTTCAAATTCCAAAGATGAAATTGTGCGCTGGTCTGATGAAGGCGGACAGTTTGAGCTTCATTTTGTCGGGGAAAAAACTGGAGAGCCTGTTCTAAGCCGCATGGCAAAGCAGTTCGATGTGGAATTCAATATCAGAGCAGGCGGAATTCAGCGCATAAAAAATGAAGACATTGGAGCTATGTTTGTTGATTTTTCCGGCAAAAAAACTGAAATAGAAAAGGCACTTGATTTCTTGAGGGAGCAAGGCATTATCGTAGAAGACGTTTCTGGAGGAAAAAAATGAGTCAGATTTTTGTTTTGGTTGGCCAGTCATCTTTGCAGACTTTGGAAATGGTTTTCTTTTCAACATTGTTTTCCCTTGTGCTTGGTTTTCCTGTGGGCGTTTTGCTTTACATTACAAATCCGACTGGAATTTCTCCGCGTCCAATTTTGAATCAAATTTTAAGCCGGATTGTAAATGTCTTGCGTTCTTTTCCGTTTATCATTTTGATGATTGTGCTTTTTCCGCTTTCACGGCTTATGCTCGGAACAAGCATTGGAACAGAAGCCACGATTATTCCGCTTAGCATTGCCGCGGCTCCTTTTGTTGCCCGTGTAATTGAAACTGCTTTAAGCGAAGTTGATTCTGGAATGATTCAGGCTGCAAGAGCGATGGGCTCAACAAACTGGCAGATTATTTACAAGGTTGTCATTCCAGAAGCCTTTCCGTCTGTGATTTCAGGAATAACGCTTACAATTATAAATTTGATTGGATATTCTGCGATGGCCGGAACAATTGGCGGCGGAGGACTTGGAGACTTGGCGATTCGATACGGATACCAAAGATTTCGCACTGATGTTATGGTTGCGGCGGTCGTTGTTATTCTTGTGCTTGTTGAGCTGATTCAGTTTATTGGAACTGTTCTTGTGAACAAAATGCTTAGCAAACGCTAGACTGTTTTTCCGCCCCAGCGAATTGAATTCTGTCTTTCATAGCTGATTGCTTTGTCAAAGTCAGCTTTTGGATCGCAGTTTTTTTCTATTTGAAGAGCGGCTGCATGAAGCCTGTTTATGCACTGGCTTTTGTCATTGTAGCCGAGCTTTGATTTTTCTATTGCATCTCCAAGAACTCTTATGCTTTCATCGTAAATTCTAAGCGGAACTGGAAACGGATGTCCGTCTTTTCCGCCGTGAGCAAAACTGAATCTTGCAGGGTCTTTGAATCTGCTTGGAGTTCCGTTTATAACTTCGCTGATTAAAGTTAAGGACTGCAATGTTCTAGGCCCAAGCCCCGGAGTTAAAAGAAGGCTTTCAAAATTTTCTGCAGGACTTTCGTAAGCGGTTGCAAGAACTGCTCCAAGGCGTTTTAAATCCACATCTTTTTCTGTTACATTGTGATGAGAAGGAAGCGTTATGTTTCTTTCGTTTTGAATTTGGATTTCAGTTTCGTCTTCAAAAAGTTCCTGCTGAATTTTTTGAGGCAGTCCGAATTTTTGCACGGATTTTATTTCAGCGATTATTTTTTCAGGCTTTTCTTTTGAAAGTTCCAGAATTGAATTTCTTGTTTCTGCTGCGGAAGAATCCGTGAGATTTAAAATCAGCCCTTTGTTTTCTCCTGTGATTCCTGAATGCGGCTCTTCAACAAATGAATTTAAATTTTGCGAGCACCAATGGTAGCGGCGTGCTGTTTTGGTTTGAGTGTTCATGCCTTGCTGAACGATTGTCCAGTCACCTTGGTCGCTTAAAATAAAATTGTGCTGGTAAAGCTGAAATCCATCTTGAACCGCAGCTCCGTCTACTTTTGCTGAAAGGCGGCTTGCATTTACAAGAGAATTTCCGTCCAAGCCTGTCGCTTCGCTTAAATATAAAAGTTCCTGCGGAGTTCTGCGTGAATATTTTCCTCTTCCGCCGCAAACGCAAAGTCCGAATTCTCTTGCCCGCGGATTTATTCCACGCTTTAAAGCATACATTACGCTTGTGGTGATTCCGGAAGAATGCCAGTCCATTCCAAGAACTGCTCCGAATGACTGAAACCACAAAGGATCGCTTAGCCTGCGCAAAACTTCTTTTTTTCCATATTGAATTAAAAGCGATTCTACAATCAAAGTTCCAAGGTCCCGCATTCTGTCTGCAAGCCATTTGGGAACTGTTCCAACATGAAGCGGCAAATCTGCGTGTCCTGTGCGCTTTATCATTTTAGTCTAAAACTCCCATTGAATCCAAGATAAGCGAAGCTGCGACTGTTGATGCTGTTTCAGTTCGTAGAATTCTTTTTCCCATGCTTAAAAGTTCAAAGCCGTTTTGTTTAAAAAGCTGACGTTCGGAATTTGTCCAGCCACGCTCGCTTCCGATTGCGGCTACTGCTTTTTGAGGTTTTTCTTTTAACGCGCAGGAAAGACTTTGTGAAGGTTCAATGTTGTCAAGCGCAAAAAGTTTTCCTTCAAGTTCAATTTGCTCAAGGCAGTTTTTTAACGTTTGGTGAATAAAAAGTTTTGGAACTTGCGTAGAACCTGCTTGAATGCTTCCGTCCACAAGAAATTTTTCTGCCTCGCCTTTTGTTGCAAGGTCTGATTTTAAATATGATTTTTCACCAAGCTCTGTTCCTGTAAGGTGAACTTCCTGCACGCCCAAAGATGCCATGTCGCGCAAAAGCCGCTTGAGCTGAATTGGCCGGGGAAATCCAATAATCATTTTCAGCGGATAAAGTTTTTTTCCGTCGGATTCAGGCGTGAAGTCAAAATAAATTTTTCCGCCTTTAAATGTTTTTTTTCCGTCAGAAGATTTTTTTTCTTCAACTGAAATTTTTTTTATGACGGCAGTTCCGGCTTGTCTTCCGATAATTCCTGCTGAAAAACTTTCGCCTTCTTTTTTGTGCAGGATTTTCAGAATGTGCTGGGCGCGCTCGTCTTGAATGTCAAGCGGATTTAAAATTTCTTCCGGGGAAAAAAGACAAATGTTCATTTTAAATGAATTTTCTAAGCTCCTGATGCTGAATCATTTTTGTTTTTACGGCGATTATGTAGCTTCCAAACATTGCGGTAAGAGAATCGATTCCGGCTGCATAAGCGCAAATTACTGGAACTGCATTTTTTAAAAGAAGATAGCCTGATTCAAATCCGCGTCCGTATAAAATGCACATTGAAGTAATTGCGGCAAACGGTCCGCCTAAAGGAATTTCTGCCAAGGCAAAAGAAAGCAAGAACGAAACTCCTGCAATCCACAAAACGTCCAGCACTGGAATTCCAAGACTGGAGTAAGAGCGCAAAATCAGAACAAAGCCCGCCGCCTGAACTAGAGCCGCTCCTCCGCGTCCGAAAATAGAAAAAAGCGGAAACGAAAATGCGTTGATTCTTCTTTTTATTCCAAGGCTTTCTTTTCCGTGCCGAAGATTCAATGCAAGCGCAAGATTTGTGTCTCCGCTGAAAAATGCGACTAAAAAAGGACAAATAGAAGCGTACAAAACTCTGTACGGATGCATTTCGTGGCAGAGAAATCTTAATATTAGCGGATAGATAATAAAGGCCACGATGAGCAAATCCGCAGTGAGCATTATTATAAGTCCGTTGTAAACTCCGCTGCTTATTGCTGAAATAAAATCCATTGTCCATCGGCACATTACGGCAATCATTCCGACTGCAAAAATTTCAATGAAAAAGCTTAAGACAATGTAAAATACTTTGCTGAGCGAATCAAAAAGTCCGACTGCTGCTTTTGAAGCGTTTTTGTCACTGGCGGCTCCAGCTCCTGCAAGACCTGCAAAAATAAAGCAAGGCAAAAGATATGCTCCGTCCATCAAAGATTCAAATCCAGAGAAAGGAAAAAGTTTTGTTATCAAAGTCTGCCATGCGAATGAAGAAACTTCGGAGGCTTTTTCAGTTGTGATTGGAATGCGCGGAAGTTTTATTGCAAGCGCGGAAACAAGTCCTAAAAGCATAAGCGCAAACGATGATGAAAATATTACGCCGAATGTCCAGGCTGAAGCTTTTGTTAAAAGTTTTTCATCCCGAAGTTTAAAAAATGAAATTGAAACAGAAAAAAACAAAACCGGAAGCAACGCATATCTTCCGAAACGGACTGCAATTTCCACAATAAAATCAAGAGCCGCTTGTCCTTGCGTTGTTGAAGGTGAAAAAACAAGGGCGGAAATCAAACCGATTGCAATGCCAATTAAATATTTAAGCCAAATTCTCATAGCAACGGATTATAGCAAGGCTAAAGGAAAAATACAATTAAGCAAAGTTTCCGCGGTTATTGAAGCAATATCTGGTCGTTTTGAAGCGAATGTTTTTTTATGGCGCGGAATTTTTCGATTGAAATGTTTGTAAAGAGATTTTTGCAAAAAAAGCTGCCCGACAAAGTTTCATCTTTGCCGGACAGTTTCTATTAAGATTGCCCGGTCATGCCGGGCAATGACATGAAAGACAATCAGTCAGAATTTATTTTTTGCTTAGTGATTTGTACTCATCGAATTCTGCAAGCATTTCGGCATCTTTGTTTTTGTCAAAAAGGCTTACAACTACAGAAACCAAAAGACAGATTATAAAGCCAGGAAGAATTTCGTAAATGTTGAAAATTCCGCCGGACATATTGTGCCACAGAACAACCGTGATTCCGCCTGCAACAAGTCCTGCGATTGCGCCTTTGTTTGTCATTCCGCGCCAGAACAACGCAAGCAGAACGAGCGGTCCGAATGTTGCGCCGAATCCGGCCCAAGCATAGCTTACAAGTCCGAAGATTGAGCTTTCAGGATTCAACGAAAGGAAAAATGCGACTGCCGCGATTGCGAAAACCGTTATGCGTCCTACATTCAAAACTGATTTTTCATCCGCATCTTTTTTTACAATTCCCTTGAAGAAATCCCGGCTTACTGCGCTTGCTGCTGAAAGAAGCTGGCTGTCTGCTGTGCTCATCGAAGCCGCAAGAATCGCGCAAAGGAAAATTCCTGCAATAAATGCCGGATACATTTTTAGCATTGTCTCGCTGAAAACTGTTTCGGCGGCGGCTCCAGAAAGAAGTTTTGGCAGAAGATATGCGGTTCCAAGTGTTCCGATTATAAAAGTTCCGATGTATGAAATAACCATCCAGACTGTTCCGATTCTGCGTGCTTTTGTAAGTTCCTCTTCCGAGCGAATTCCCATAAAGCGCACGATGATGTGAGGCATTCCAAAATATCCAAGTCCCCAGGCAAGAGCTGAAACAATTGAGCTTGCGCTGTAGTTTTTGTTTGCTGTGAATTTTGCAAGCATTTCCGCGCCGAATTCTCCGTTCATGGCTTTTTCGCTGAATTCCGCTGCCTTTGCAAACGCTTCAGCAGGTCCGCCGAGCGCAAAAACTGCAATCAATGAAGAAACAACAAACGCTATAAAAATCAAAAGTCCCTGAATAAAATCCGTTGTGCAGACTGCAAAATATCCGCCCATAATTGTATACGAAAGGATTACAACAAGCCCGATTACAAGTCCTGCATGATAAGGAAGATTGAATACAGAATTGAAAAGCTTGGCGCAGGCTACAAATCCTGAAGCTGTATAAATCGTAAAGAAAAGAACAATGAAAATAACAGAAATAAGTGAAAGAAGATGAGTCTTGTCTTTAAAGCGGTTTGTAAAGAATTCTGGAATTGTTATTGAATCTCCAAATGCTATTGTGCAGCGGCGAAGCGGTTTTGCAACAAAAAGCCAGTTCAGGTAAGTTCCGGCGATAAGTCCGATTGCCGTCCAGAAAGTTTCCTTGATTCCTCCAAGATAGCAAAGTCCAGGAAGTCCCATCAAAAGCCAAGCCGAAGAGTCAGAAGCTTCCGCGCTCAATGCTGTAACCCAAGGCCCGAGTTTTCTTCCGCCAAGAAAAAAATCAGAAGAATTGTTGTTTTTCTTTGCATTTCTAAGTCCGATGTAAACCATAAAGCCAAGGTACAATGCAAAGGCTATGATTTTTGCAATCATTTGTGATGTCATAAGTGCTCCAAATTAAAATATATGCAATTTTAGTGCATAAATATGATGTTTTCAACAGGATAGCCAAAGCGGTTTTATGCTGAAATATTGTCAAAAACGACTTTTTAACTATCTTTCTTGTGCTTGACACGGGAATCTTTTACATTGTATTGATTATCCAATCAAGTTGGATAATGACGTTAAATTATAAAACTCGATATTTAGGCTAATTTATGAATTGAAAAATGCGGTAAATTCTAAGAACGTTTCCATAAAAATATAATGAAATCTTCTAAAAAATAAAACAAAATTCATTCAAATAAAACTTTTGAAAAAAAAATTGACAATATTTTTATAATGTGTATACTGAAATTATGGAAACGTTTCCACGTTCCATGCTATGTATTTTATTGTTTTTGATTTTTTTTAGGAGGAAAAAATGAAAAAATTTATTAAAGTTGCAGCTGCTGTTGCTATGGCAGCATCTTCTGCTTTTATGCTTGCTTCATGCGGCGGAAAAAAACAGCTCACAGTTCGCTACTTGAACTTCAAGCCGGAAGTTGCAGGTGTTTATCAGGAACTTGCAGATGAGTACGAGAAAGAAACTGGCGTAAAAGTTGTTGTTGAGACAGCTGCTAACAATTCCTATGAACAGACTCTTATGTCAAAAATGTCAACAAAAGAAGCTCCAACTCTTTTCCAGATTAACGGACCACGCGGATACGCAAACTGGAAATCATATTGTGCAGATCTTTCAAACACAGAAATCTACAAGCATCTTTCTGACAAGTCTTTGGCTGTAACTTCGGGAAAAGGAGTTTACGGTGTTCCTTATGTTGTAGAAGGCTACGGAATTATTTACAACAAGGCTCTCACAGACAAATATTTTGCTCTTTCAAACAAAGCAGTTCCATATTCAAGCATGGAAGAAGTAAACAACTTTGCAAAACTCAAGGCTGTTGCTGACGATATGCAGAAAAACGCAAAAGTTCTTGGAATTGACGGTGTTTTCGCTTCTACATCATTGAAAGCTGGCGAAGACTGGAGATGGCAGACTCACCTTGCAAACCTTCCAGTTTACTATGAATTCAAGAACAACAACATTGACCTTGCTTCTGACGCAACAAAGAAAATCAAATTCCAGTACGGAAAAGAATTCCAGAACATTCTTGACCTTTACTTGAACGATTCAACTGTTGACCGCAAGGCTGTTGGAACAAAAACAGTTACAGATTCTATGTCTGAATTTGCTCTTGAAAAATGTGTAATGGTTCAGAATGGAAACTGGGCTTGGGGACAGGTTGCTGGCGTTTCAGGAAACAAAGTTCTTCCAGAAAACGTAAAATATCTTCCAATCTACACAGGAGTTGAAGGCGAAGAGTCACAGGGCTTGTGCATTGGAACAGAAAACTTCTATTGTATCAACGCAAAAGCTTCAGCAGAAGAGCAGAAAGCTACAGCAGACTTCGTTTACTGGCTCTATTCAAGCGACTTTGGAAAGAACTATGTAACAAACAAGCTTGGATTCATTGCTCCGTTTGACACATTCTCTGACAGCGAACGCCCAACAGACCCGCTTGCAGTTGAAATCAGCAAATGGATGAGCAAGCCTGGAATTACTTCTGTTGCTTGGAACTTTACATTGTTCCCTTCACAGACATTCAAGGACAACTTCGGAGCTTCTTTGCTTAGATATGCACAGGGCTCAAAGAGCTGGAACGATGTTGCAGCTGATGTTGTTTCTACATGGGAAAAAGAATCTAATATGTAGAATTTTCGCGGAGTCTGAAAAATGATTCCGCATGTCTTTCACAGTCCTTCATTAGTTAAAAATATATCTGTTCCTGCGGTGGAACTTATCATGCAATTGGTTTTGCCGCAGGAATGCCTTTCAATTCTTCAGAGGTGAAAAATGAAAAAACCATTGGCGGGGTATTTCCCTATATTTCTCTTGCCTACTTTGCTGGCATTTGCAATGTTTTTCGTCATTCCTTTTTTAATGGGAATCGGACTTTCTTTCACGGACTTTCCTACTGTTACAGATGCTACTTGGGTTGGCTTTGCGAATTATATTAAGGCTTTTACCGCGGACAATGAATTTATTCACGCTCTGGGATTTACTTCATTATTCACTGTTGTTTCAATTGTAACTGTAAATGTTTTTGCATTCAGCCTTGCGGTTCTTCTTACAAGAGAACTTAAGGGAGTTGCAATTTTCCGCTCGATTTTCTTTATGCCGAACTTAATTGGCGGAATCGTTTTGGGATATATTTGGAATCTTCTTATAAATGGCGTTCTTTCGCATTTTGGAATGGACATAACTTTTAAGACTCAGTTTGGTTTTTGGGGACTTGTAATCCTTACAAACTGGCAGCTCATCGGATACATGATGGTAATTTACATTGCCGGACTTCAGAATATTCCGAATGACTTGATTGAGGCGGCCCAGATTGACGGAGCTTCTTCAATGACTGTCCTTTTCAAGATAAAAATTCCGATGGTAATGCCTTCAATTACAATTTGTACTTTCCTTACGCTTACAAACACATTCAAGATGTTTGACCAGAACTTGGCATTGACAGCCGGCGCTCCAGAAAAAACAACTGAGATGCTCGCTTTGAATATATATAACGCTTTCTACGGACGCAATATGCACTGGCACGGAGTTGGACAGGCCAAGGCCGTTGTTTTCTTCATTATAGTTGCGGCTATTGCATTTATTCAGCTTAAGCTTACAAACCAGAAGGAGGTTGAACAATGACACTTTCAAAGCAGAAGACCTGCAGCAACACAATAGCTTTTGTTTTTCTTTGCTTGCTTTCGGCTATATTTTTAATTCCGATTTTGCTTGTTTTGCTCAATTCCTTTAAGTCTCGCCTTTATATTTCAAGTTCGCCGTTTGCCATGCCGAACTCAGAGACTTTCGTTGGTTTTGAAAACTACTTGAACGGACTTTCGTCTTCGGGATTCTTTATTTCGTTTATCCGCTCTGTGTGGGTTTCAATTGCTTCGGTTCTTGTGATTATTGTCTGCACATCGATGGCTTCCTGGTTCATTGTCCGTGTAAAAAATAAATTCACAAAGGCAATTTATTTCCTGTTTGCATTCAGCATGATTGTTCCGTTCCAGATGGTTATGTACACAATGACTTTCATTGTAAACAGAATCAGCTTTGACAACGTTTTTGGAATTGTCTTTGTTTACCTTGGATTTGGAGCCGGACTTTCTGTGTTTATGTTTACAGGATTTGTAAAGGCTGTTCCGCTTGAAATTGAGGAAGCTGCTGAAATTGACGGCTGCAATCCGCTTCAGACTTTCTTCCTTGTTGTTTTCCCGATTCTAAAGCCTACAATTATCACGGTTTCAATCTTGAATTCGATGTGGGTTTGGAACGACTATTTGCTTCCTTATCTTATTTTGGGAACTGACCACAAAACTGTTCCTGTTGCGATTCAGATTGCAATGCAGGGAGCTTACGGCGCAACTGATTACGGCGGATTTATGGCGATGCTTGTTCTTGCGATTATTCCGATTGTAATTTTCTACATTGCTTCGCAGAAATATATTATAAAAGGCGTAATTTCCGGAGCGGTAAAAGGCTAAGGACATATTAAGGCTTGAGGGCGGATTTCTGCTCTTTTGCCGTATTGCTTTTAAATTAAAAACGGTTTATTTAAAAATGCAGGAAGGTTTTATATGACAATCAAGGATATTGCTAGAGAGTGTGGCTGCGCCGTTGGAACTGTTTCGCGTGTTTTAAATAATCAGGCTTACGTAAGCGATGAAATGCGCAAGAAAGTTCTGGAAGTTGTAGCCAAGCATGACTTTGTTCTTAATAAAAACGCAAAGGAACTTAAATCCCGCGGAAGCAAGACAATTGTGATTATTGTAAAAGGAACAAACAATATGCTTTTTTACAATATTCTTGAGCTTATGCAAAAGCGGATTGAAAAACTTCCATATAATGCAAGTGTTGTTATTCTTGACGAATATGACAACGAAATTGTCGGCGAATACAGCAACGAAGCCCAGTGCGCTTTGAATATTTACTATGAAAAAAAACCGCTCGGCTTTGTCTTTTTAGGCGGAAATCCAGAACGGTTCAGCGAGGACTTTAAAAAAATAAAAGTGCCTTGCATTCTTATTACTACCAAGCCAAAAAAAGAAGGCTTTGAAAATCTTTCAAGTGTAAGCACAGACGAATTTCAGGCCTCGCTTTATGTTGCCCGCTATTTTGTAAAGCACGGACACACAAAAATCGGAGTGATTGGCGGCGACTTTGAAAGTTCTGAAACTTCTAAAAACCGCTACGACGGATTCATTGAAGGTCTTGAGCTTGCAGGACTTGATTTTGACTTTGAAAAATCTTACGTTACAACCCGCTACAGTTTTGAAGGCGGAGCTTCCGCGGCGGAAGAGCTTATAAAAAAATTTCCTGACTTGACTGCGATTTTCTGTATGTCCGATGTTATGGCGATTGGAGCGTGCCGTAAGCTTAAGCAGATGGGCTATTCAATTCCAGAAGATATTTCTATAATCGGATTCGACGGACTTTCCATTGCGGATTTTTATTGTCCAAGAATTACAACTGTAAAGCAGTCGAACGAGGATCTGGCTATACAAGGTCTTAAAACTTTTATAGACTGCGTTGAAAAAAAAGCTCCGGCAGTTCATAAGATTATTCCGTTTGAATTTGTCGAAGGCGAAACTGTAAAATCAATTGTAAATAAATAATTTCAATATTTACGAGGGAATATATGTTGAACAAACGTGCTTGCGGTGTGCTGATGCACATTTCATCTTTGCCTGGAAAAACAGGAATTGGAACAATGGGCAAAAACGCCTATGAGTTTGTTGATTATCTGAAAAGCGCAGACCAAAAGTACTGGCAGATTCTTCCGGTTTGTCCTACAAGCTATGGAGATTCGCCTTACCAGAGCTTTTCTACCTTTGCCGGAAATCCTTACTTTATTGATTTTGATTTTTTGGCGGAACAGGGATTTTTGCAGAAGTCTGACTACGAAAATGTAAACTGGGGCGGCAATGAGCGTTATGTAGATTACGGAACACTTTATATTGAACGCCATAAAGTTTTTTCAATAATTCAGAAAAATTTCAACAAAAATATTCCATCTGACTTTGATTCTTTCTGCGCTGAAAATGCGTTTTGGCTTGAAGACTATTCGCTTTTTATGGCGATAAAAGATGCTCACGGCGGAATTGCGTTTGACTTTTGGGAAGAAGACATCCGCTGCAGAAAACCAGATGCTCTTGATTCTTGGAAAAAGAAATCTGCGGAGCGTATGCAGTACTATAAAATGCTTCAGTATTTCTTCTTTAAGCAGTGGTACGCCCTTAAAAAATATGCGAATGAAAAAGGAATTCAGATTATAGGCGATATTCCGATTTATGTTGCGGCGGACAGTTCCGATGTTTGGTCAAATCCAAGCCAGTTTATGCTTGACGAAAACTACAAGCCGATTGAAGTTGCCGGTTGTCCTCCAGATGGATTTTCTGCTGACGGTCAGCTCTGGGGAAATCCTGTATACAACTGGGAATACATGAAGCAGACGGATTACGCCTGGTGGAAAAAGCGTCTTGAAAAAAGCATGGCGATTTACGATGTCATCAGAATTGACCATTTCCGCGGATTTGATTCTTTCTATTGTATTCCTTATGGCTCTACAAATGCGAAAGTTGGCGTTTGGCGTCAGGGACCGGGAATGGACTTGTTCAATTCGCTTAAAAAGCAGTTTGGCGAAATGCCAGTTATTGCAGAAGATCTTGGATTCCTTACAGACAGCGTAAAGCAGCTTTTAAAGGATTCAGGATTCCCGGGGATGAAAGTTCTTCAGTTTGCATTTGATTCCCGCGAAACAAGCGACTACATTCCTTACCGCTACACACAAAATTGCGTGGTTTACACAGGAACTCACGACAACGACACAATTCTTGGCTGGACAGAAACCGCCGCGAAAAAAGACGTGGAAAATGCAAAAGAATATCTTCGTGTAAAAGAAAACCGCGATGTTGTAAAAGAAATGATGATTGCCGCGATGTCGAGCGTTGCAAATACTTGCATTCTTACTATGCAGGATTTGATTGGACTTGGCAAAGAAGCCCGCATGAACATTCCGTCAACAGTCGGAAACAACTGGAAATGGCGCGCAACAAAAGAGCAGTTTTCAGAAGATTCCAAGAATTTCCTTGCGCACTTTACGCATCTCTACGGAAGAGCTTAGTTTTTAAATCAAAGCTGAAATATTCCCCGTGCAGAACTTAAATTTTTGTTTTGCGCGGGGATTTTTTTTGCAATGCTGAAATTTATTAATTGGCTCAATTTCGAGTTTTGATAATTTAATGTCATTGTTGGACTTGAATTTTAATGTCATTGTCTGGCATGACTGGGCAATCTTTTAGAAAAAACAGCAGATTACCGTGCTAAGCACGGCAATGACAACCTTGTTCGCACAGGAATGACAGTAACAAATATAAATTTTGTTAAATTTATATTTCAGACCTTTCTAATTTGCAAAAAGCAGATTATAATCTATTCCGAGTGTCAAATCAGCTTATATTTCATAGGAGCTTTTATGAAAAAACTGATTTTTTCTCTTTTGGCGGCATCGGCTTTGCTTGTTTCGTTTGCTTTTGGAAAATCCGCAAAAAACGAAGAGCCGGAAGAATCTGAGCCGACTTCAAATCTTATAAAAAACGGAGATTTCAGCAAAGGAAAAAAATTCTGGGATATGTTCCTTTCAAACGGAAGCGCGGACCAGCTTATAACTGAAAACGGAGAAATGGAAATCCGCATAAAAAATCCCGGACCTTACGAATATGCAATTCAGCCGTATTTTGACGGATTTTCTTTGTACAAAGGCGGCGTTTACAAATATTCTTTTGACGTGCATTCTTCTATAGAAAGAACTTTTGAATGGCGGCTTCAGGTAAACGGAAGAGATTACCACGCTTATGTTGGCGGTTGGGATTCCGTGGGAAAAGAAACCAAGCACATTGAAATCACATTTACAATGCGCGAGCCTACAGATTTTTCTCCGCGGCTTGTTTTGAATGTTGGAATGGGAAAAGGCTGCCCGGAAGACATGAAGGGACATTCAATTTTCTTTGACAACTTTGACCTTGAGCTTGTTGACGCTTCTGGAATTACAGAAATTGTTACTTCAACAACAACTTCAAATGTCAACTTGAATCAGCTGGGATATTTGCCTTCCGCAAAGAAAACTGCCGTTGTCCGTTCAAAGAAAAGTGCGAAAATTTCTGGAACTTTTGAAGTTATAGACACAAAAACTGAAAATGTTGTTTTTTCCGGCAAACTGAAAAATGCAAAATTCAATGAAGCTTCCGGCGAGCAGACTGCAATTGCGGATTTTTCAAAACTTTCCGCGGAAGGAACTTACAAAATCAAAGCTGGAAAATACGGCGAGTCGTTCGAGTTCAAAATTGCAAACAATATTTACGACGGAATTTTAAAAAGCGCAGTAAGATTTTTCTATCTGCAAAGGTGCGGAACAAAAGTTCAAGATGCGGATTTTGGACATCCAGAATGCCACACAACACGCGCAGTTGTTTACGGCAATGTTGAAACTTCTTACGATGTGAATGGCGGCTGGCACGATGCCGGCGACTACGGACGCTATGTTGTTCCTGCTGCAAAAGCTGCCTGCGACTTGATGCTTGCTTACGAGCACAACAAAAATGCTCTTGCTTCTGAAAATATTCTTGATGAAATAAAGTATGAGCTTGACTGGATGCTTAAAATGCAAATTCCAGAAACTGGGGCTGTGTTTCATAAAGTTTCTTGCAGAGAATTCCCTGGAGAAGTTATGCCGCAGGACGAAAAAGACAGGCTTGTTTTGTGTCCTGTTTCAACTGCCGCTACTGCTGACTTTGCCGCAGCAATGGCAATGGCTTCAAGAGTTTTTAAAGACCACGAGGAAAGCGCAAAATATTCCGCCGCTGCAAAAAAAGCATGGGAATATCTTGAAAAAACTCCTTTTGACGGAAAAGGCTTTACAAATCCGATTTTGTTTACAACTGGAGCTTACAATGACTCGCAGGATGCAGATGAAAGATTCTGGGCGCTTGCAGAGCTTTATAAAACTTTTGGGGACGAAAAATACCTTGAGCTTTTAAAAGCTTATGACCCGTTTGAAATTGGACAGGATCTTGGATGGCAGCAAGTTGGGCTTTACGGACTTTATGAATATCTTTCAAGCGATGCTCCAAAGGATTCATTTTATCAAAAGGCACAAAAAGCGTTCCTTTCAAAGGCTAATGAAAAACTCAAGAATGTCGCCACGGACTCTTACGATGTTTCACTTTCGATGTATGAATATGTCTGGGGAAGCAACATGGGAGCTGCAAACAACGGAATGCTTTTCCTGCTGGCGGACAGAATTTCACCAAACAAAAAATACAAGGAAGCCGCAAGATGCCAGATTGACTATCTGCTTGGAAAAAACACAACTTCGTATTGTTTTGTAACAGGCTTTGGAACACTTTCTCCGATTCTTCCGCACCACAGACCTTCGCAAGTTGCCAAAAAGCCTATGCCGGGAATGCTTGTAGGCGGACCAGATTCAAAGCTTGAAGATCCTTTTGCGCGTGCAAATCTTTCTGACGCTCCTTATGCCGCTTGTTATATAGATAGTGTTCAAAGCTATTCATGCAACGAAGTTACAATTTACTGGAATTCGCCGCTTGTTTATCTGATTTCGGGCTGTATGGAGTAAAAGAGTAAAAAAAAATAGACAGGGATGCTTCAAGAGTATATCTTTTATGTCATTTTCGGGCTTGACCCGAAAATCTGAATGTTGCAATCATTTAGAGATTACTAACTGAGTTTCTTTCAGAAACATCGCAGATCAAGTACGGCAATGACATTTTGAGCTTGTTGAACATCCCGGTTTTCCACGGAAAAGATGCTGCTATGAAAAAGTTCTTAAAAAAAATTTATATAGTTCTTCTCGCAGTTTCGTTTGTGGCTGCAACAGTTGGATTTTTTTTATTCGCCACAACAAAAGAATTTATTACCGAAAATGATATTTCTCCAGACGTTCAATTTTCAATAGGAAAACGCCAGCTGAAAGGCGATGTCTGGACAACTTATGTTCCTTACATCGCTTCTATTCATCCGGGAAAAGGAAAGCTTACAGGCAGAATTTACACTGGAGTTGTAAAAAATCTTAACAAGCGCGCAATAAAAGACTGGAGTCTGGAAATAAACATAACGCAGCCTTGCTATCTGAACAACGCTTGGAACGGATTTGTTGAAATTTACAAAAGCCGTGCTGAAAAAAAGCCTTCCCAACCTTTAATCGACTTAAAAAAAGCAAAGGAATCCGACTTTTCAATTAGGACAATAAAAAATCTGAACAACATTCTTATTCCGCTTGATCCGGGAAGCAAAATTATTTTTTATCCTAGCATAGAAAAATACATTCCGGGCAGAGTGCAGGACGTGAACAGCATTTCCATGGGCTTTGTTTTCTACACAGAAGACGCAGATAGCTTGATGAAATTCAAATCCTGGAAAGTAAACTACAAGTTTGAAAATGATTTGTTTTACCGTCCGTTTTTTTATGCATTTTTGCTTTTTTACATAATGTGGCTTTGCCTTGTGATTTCAAGAATCAGGCTTCATTCGATAAGGCTTGCAAAAGAAAGAGAACGCGAGCACGACAGGCTTACGCTTGAGCAGGTAATAAAGGCGTTTACAAAATTTATCGATGCCAAGGACATTTACACAGGCGGACACTCTGAACGTGTTGCAAAATATTCGTATATGCTTGCAAAGGAAATGGGCAAGTCCAGCGATGAATGCCTTAATGCCTATTACTGCGGACTTTTCCATGACTGCGGAAAAATCGCTATTCCCGACGAAATTATAAGAAAGCCTGAAAAACTTACTGATGACGAATACAAGCTTATGCAGAGCCACACAACAACAGGCTACAAGCTTCTAAAGGAACTTACATTGATTCCAGACGCTTGCCTTGCCGCCCTTTACCACCACGAGCGGATTGACGGCACAGGTTATCCGAAAGGTCTAAAGGGAAATGAAATTCCTGAAATTGTGCGCATTATTTCTGTTGCTGATGTTTTTGATTGCATGAGCCAAGACCGTTGTTATAGAAAAGCTTTTCCACTGGAAAAAATTATCGAGGATTTTAAAATGAATAGCGGCAAGCAGTTTGACCCTGATGTTGTAAAAGCATTCCTAAGTCTTGCAGAAAAAGGCGCGTTCAAGGTCTGAATCTGTTTAGCGTACTTCTGAAAAGGTTGTTGTAAAAAAAATTGTGAAACATTAAAATATTTTCTTGCAAATTTTTCGCAAATAAAATCAGCGCGGATTCATGCCGCGTCTAAAAGGAATATCTTATGGAAAATTCTAAGAGAACTGTAACTTGTGGCGAGCTTACAAAGGCTGACGTTGGCAAGAAAGTTGTAATGAACGGCTGGGTTAGCCGCACACGCGACTTGGGCGGACTTGTTTTTATCCGTCTTCGCGACCGCTATGGAATCACACAGGTGATGGTTGGCGACAATGCTTCGGAAGAAGTAAAGAAAATCGCTGCTTCGCTAAAATCTGAATATTGTATCGCTGTTGAAGGCATTGTTGCAGCCCGCGCGGAAAAAGACGTGAACAAGGATATGGCAACTGGAGAGATTGAAGTTGAAGCAACCGACATTGAAATCTTTACAACTTCGCAGGAGCTTCCTTTTTCTATCGAGGAAGTTCGCCAGAAGGACGGAACTGTTGTTCTTCCAAACGAGGATTTGCGCCTAAAATACCGCTACCTTGACCTTCGCCGCGAGCCGATGCAGCACAACATCATCTTGCGCTCGGCAGTAACTTTTGCAACACGCGAATTTTTGACTTCAAAAGGATTTTTGGAGATTGAAACTCCGACATTCATAAAATCAACTCCAGAAGGCGCGCGCGACTACCTTGTTCCAAGCCGTGTTCATCCGGGAAAATTCTATTCTTTGCCTCAGTCGCCGCAGCTTTACAAGCAGCTTTTGATGGTTTCTGGATTCGACAAGTATTTTCAGATTGCGCGCTGCTACCGCGATGAAGACGCACGTGGAGACCGCCAGCCTGAATTCACTCAGATTGATATGGAAATGTCATTCACAAACCGCGAGGAAGTTCTTGACACAACCGAAGAGCTTATGCGCCATATCTTCAAGAAAACTCTGAATTATGAACTTCCTGTTCATTTTGACAGAATCAGCTGGGATGACGCATTTGACCTTTACGGAAGCGACAAACCGGACTTGCGTTTTGACATGAAGATGCAGGACGCGGCGTTTATGGCGGATTTGAGCGACTTTAACGCATTCAAGGCTGGAGCCGCAAACGCAGACAAGAACATCGAGCGCCACAAGAGAAGCGGACTGAAAGCACTTGTTGTAAAGAATGCGGCGGATAAATATTCAAGAAAGCACATTGAAGCGCTTGAATCAGTCGCAAAAATCAACCACGCGAAAGGGCTTGCTTGGATGAAAGTGGTTTCGGCAGGCTCAACCACCGCAGATGTTGCTTTTGAAGGCGGAATCTCAAAATTCTTTGCCGGAAAAGAAGCGGAAATCTGCCCAAAGCTCGGAGCTGAAAAGAACGACCTTCTTTTGTTTGTAAGCGATGAAAAATGGCAGACAGCATGCGTTGCGCTCGGAGCAGTCCGCAAGCAGCTCGGAAAAGACCTGAATCTTTACAATCCAAAAGACGAGTTCCACTTCGCATGGATTATCGACTTTCCGTATTTTGCATGGAACGAAGAAGAAAACAAATGGGAAACAGAACACCACATGTTCACTCTTCCTCAGAAAAAATACTGGGACACACTCGAAAGCGATCCGGGAGCTGTAAAAGGCGACCTTTACGACCTTGTTTTGAACGGCTACGAGCTTGCTTCAGGCTCAATGCGTATCAACGACCCGGCATTGCAGGAGCGGATTTTTGAAATCGTAGGCTACAGCCGTGAGCGCGCAGAAAAAGCCTTCGGCTTCCTTGTGCAGGCATTCAAGTTCGGCGCACCGCCGCACGGAGGAATCGCTCCAGGACTCGACCGCCTTATCATGCTGATGTGCCACGAGGAAAGCATCCACGAAGTAATCGCCTTCCCGAAAAATAATCTGGCAGCATCGCCTATGGACGAGTGTCCAAGTGCAGTTGACCAAAGCCAATTGAACGATTTGCACTTAAAGTGCACAGAAGTTGAAAAATAAAAAAATTAACTAAAAACTACAAGGCGGCTTTCGAACCGCCTTTTTTATTTGATTCTAAATAGTCATTGAAAGCTTTTTTTATAATGTTCCAAAAATCTTTCATTTCTAAAAATAAATGCGAGCATTTTTCCCATTTTACTGTATAACCGTAAGTATGACGATAAAAATGACGAAATCCCATATATTCTGTAAGTCGTAATCTTAGTTTTTGCTGTAGAAAATTAGGTTGGGCAAACATAAAATCAATTAATGCTCTATGCCATTGTGGAGATGTTTTGAAATCAAAATTCAATGACTTTGCAATAAGAACAAAAATATTTTCGATTCCATTATAAAAAGATTGAAGAATGCCGCCGATTGCAGTTATTTCAATAAAATCAGGTTCTTTGTTTTTGCATGACGAAATTAGCACATCAGATTTATCTACAAGAATATTGATTTCTGAAATTTCGTAATTTATTTTAAGTATTATGGCTTTATCCAATTCTTTTCAGTTCTCCTAGATTTTGAAGAAGTGCAAAAAACTGTGGCTTTTCATCAAAATCAATTAAATCGACATTTTTTCCAGTAGCATCTTCAAGTTTTGAATGAAGTGCAAAAAATTTATGCGGAGGCAAACCTTTTATTCCAATATCTATGTCAGAATTTTCATTTGCTTCACTTGTAATATGAGAGCCAAAAAGATAACTTTCGCTGCAACCTTCATTAATAAGTAAAGTTGATATTTCGGATGTCATTTTTTCTGAAAGCAAAATAAGCCTCCTGCAATTAAAAATATAAGTGAGTTTATGTAAAAAAGCAATGATTTTAAGAGGAGTTTCTAATTTTTACCTTTCAAATTTTGCATTTTACATTCTTGTTTTTGCAAGTCGCTTAAAATCGTCTTTTCTATTTTTCCGCTAGCCTGTAAAGTTCTGTTCAAAACTGGAGGCAATAATGATTTTAGAGGCTGTGCTTTTGGGGCTTTCAACAGGAACTTACTGCGCAATGTACTGCGGTCCTGTGCTGATTCCTTTTTTATGCGGGACAGAAAAAATTTCTTGCAGGCGGAATGCAGGATTGATTGGACTGTTTTTGGCTTCAAGACTTGCGATGTATTTTTTCCTTGGATTTGTTTTTAGCATGCTGGGAATTCTTGCAAGTGAATTTTTTGATCCGTATTTTGCAAGGCGACTTTCTGTGTTCGCTTATATTTTCTGTGGAACCGCGCTTCTTTTAAATTCATTTGGCGCAAAGTTTCCGTGGAAAAAAGACGGATGCAAATGTGTTTCTTTAAGAATAGCTGGCAATGATTTTTTGACTGCGGTTTTTGCGGGGCTTGCGGTGGGACTTCATATTTGCGCTCCTTTGTGGACTGCTATTGCGCGTTCTGTTTTTTTTGCAAACAGAATAAAGGGAATTTTTTATCTTGTTTTCTTTTGCATTGGAACGCTTCCGTTTTTTCTTCCGCTTCTTGGAATTCCGTTTGTTCAAAAAATATTTCCTGTGATGAAAAGAATTTCACGGATTGCGCAGCTTTTAATTGGTTTTTATTTCCTTATTTTTGAAGGCTTAATAAAACTGTTTTTTTAGTTTTTTTATAGAGGGAAAAATGATTGTTTCAGTTGTTCTTTGCGGCTTGATGTCGATTGTCATTTTGTTTTTTGTTGTGGCAAATAATGGATTTTCGGCTGTGTCTATTTTTTATGGTTTGTTCCTGCTGTTTCTTTACGGCAGAATGACTTTTTCTGAAAATAAAAAGAAAGGAAGCGGAACTATATACCGCAGAATTTTTTTGACGACTTACGCTGTGTTTTTTTGCATTGGATTTATAGCGAATCTTTTTGCAGAAAGGGGAAGCATGGCAATTACCAATGAGGCTCTTGCAACTTGTGAGCTTCCGTTTTGCCACATTGTAATTCCGCAGGGACTTTTATCTTATCTTGCAACGCAAACTGTAATTTTTCCTGCAAGAGTTTCAGGGCATTTTGCTTCAATTGCGAGTATGCTTGCAATCTGGCTTGTGTTTACTCTTGTTCTTGGGCGCGGCTGGTGTGCCTGGGTTTGCTTTTACGGCGGCTGGGATGAAGGCTTTTCGCATATTGCAAAAAAAAGGCGGCTTAATCTTTTGACGCATAACAAGGAAATTCGCGACTTTCAGTTTGGATTTTTATTCTTTTTAGCTCTTGCTTGTTTTGGAACTATGTCGGCTCTTTATTGCGACTGGTTTTGTCCGTATAAAATCGTAACGGAATTTATTCCAATGACGACAATTCAGGGACTCATTGCGGGAATTATTTTTATCGGACTTTTCTTGGGACTTGTGGTTGTGCTTCCGATTTTGACTAAGCGCAGAACACAGTGCAGTATGCTTTGTCCGTTCGGCGCATTTGCTTCTTTGACTGATAAGCTGAGTCCGTTCAAAATGCGCATTGACACTGAAAAATGCAAAGGCTGCATGAAATGTGCGCAGGCTTGTCTGTTTGGAGCAATCGACATTGTAACAATTCAGCAGAAAAAAGGTTCGCCGGAAATTACTTGTGCAAAGTGCGGAGAATGCGTTGCGGTCTGTCCTGAAAAAGCAATTTCCTATCAGTTTAGATTTAACAAAGGATGCTGTGCGCCTGAGCCAAAATCCAAACTTGAAAAAGGAATTCAAAAATTCTTTGCGCCAGAAAATTTATTCAGGTTTGCGGCTTTTACGTTCGGTGCGATTATGTCTTCGACTTTTGCAATTGATTCAATCAAAGTGATTTTGAATTTCTTTGCACATTAAAACAATTTAAATGTCATTCCCGTGCAGTGCGCCGCAAGGCGGACGTTGACGCGGGAATTTGATGTAAATTTTCAACAGATTATCAATCGAGTTTCTTTCAGAAACATCGCAGGCTCAAGCTCGATAATGACAATAAAAATATAAAATTCGGCATTCGACTTATTAAGGAGATTTATATGAAAAAAATTATTTATTATTTTATGACTTTTTTGTGCGGCTTTATTTGTCTTGCCGGCATTTCGCTGTTTTTTATAAATGAAGATTCTGTTCAAAATTTTATGGTGAAATCGCTGAAGTTAAAAAATTCTCCTTGGCTTAACGGCGGAGAAATTGTTGCGGATTTTTTTGATGAACCTTGTGATGACAACGGAAGCGGAAATTTAAATTATCCAAAGTATGAACAGTTTGAAAAAGGCTCGCTGGACTTAATTCGCTACACTGTGCATAAGCCTGTTTACGAAGCGGTCTGGCAGCAAAGCCCGGAATACTGGCAGCTTGACCTTGAGTTTAAATGCGGAATTCCTGATGTGCGAAATATTATGGTTTACATTGGCGCGGAGAATATAAACGGCGGTTCAACAGAGCCTTTGTTTGCGGATGCAGAAAATGTAAAGTTTGACATTTTTTATCCCTGGAATTTTGCAGTTTGGGTAAACAAGAAAAATGGAACTGTTTATAATTCAAGCCGAACTTTAATTTGCGAAACTGAAAATTATTTTAAAAATAACGGAAAAGAAATTTTTGTGAGAATTCCGCTTGCAAAAAAAGAACTTCAAAAATTCTACACTTCAAAAGTTACTTGGCACTATGTTGTTGCCGGCGGATTTTCTGAATGGGACAAAGGCGGATTTTTGCCTTCAGATTCAGATGAAAAAATTTATGATTTGCTCGACGGATATTCTTCGCAAGTTCCGCAAAGTCAGCAGCTTTCTTCGCGCACCCTTTTTCCGGTTGAAGTAAAAATGAAAGATGAAACTTCTTTGCAGAATTCAGATTTTGAAAACGCAGTCAAGGAACGCTACAATGAATTTCAAAAGCAGAAAATAATTCCGCTTGAAGAAACAAAAGATGCGCCTGCTTCATTTTCAGAAAAACTTGAATATGCGGTTTGCGTTTTTGAGCAGAGAGAATATAAAAAAGCCGAAAAACTTTTTTCAGAGCTTGTGGCCGAGCAGGAAAATTCTGCGCTTGCAAATGCGTATTATGGTTCGTGTCTTGCAATCCGCGGAGGAAATTCAAATGTGTTTGCGGCAATGAAACTTGTAAAGCAGGCATTTGTTTATTTGGACAAAGCCGTTTCTCTTTGCGCCGGAAGTGCTGACGAAATGGAAGTTCTTTTGAACCGTGCGAATGTTGCTTCTTCAGTTCCTGAAAGCGTGTTTAAAAAATCCGCAGTAGCTGGAGCGGACTTTGAGCGCATTGCGGAACTTTACAAATCTTGCGCGGACTTTGACGAAGATTCAGATGAAAAGAAAACAACGCTTGCATATTATTATGTTTGCGCAGCGGAAAATTTCAGGAAGGCAGGACGCGAAACAGATGCCAAACGAAATGTCTGGTATGCAGAAAAAATTTTTCAAAAGCAGTAGAATATAGAAAATGAAAATTACAATTTTAGACAAGGATTCAGGAAGCGAGGACGAAATAATTGTAAAGTGCTCAAACCTTAGTCCTGACATAATCCGTCTTTTGAATTCTTTTAAAGGTGGAAAAGATAAGCTTGCAGTTTTTAAAGATTCGCAGATTGTCGTCATTGAGCCAAAGGAAATTTTTTATTTTGAATCCGTGGACAACAATGTTTTTGCGTACACAAAAGAAAATGTCTATGAATCAAAGAGCAAACTTTATCAGCTGGAAGAAGAGCTTCTTTCCAAGGATTTTATCAGAGTGAACAAAGCTGTGGTTTTAAACATAAATAAAATTGCCAAGCTTGTTCCTGCGTTCGGCGGAAGATTTGAGGCTGTCTTAAAAAACGGCTACAAAGTTATAATTTCAAGAATGTATGTTCCATTGCTAAAAGAAAAGCTTGGAATGTAAACGGAGGCTAAAAATGAATTCATTTGCAAGAATCGTAAGCATATTTTGTGTTATTTCAACAGGAATTTTTCTTTGCTCTGGAATTTACTGCTACGTTTGCTGCGGTGCGGATGTTGAGTTGCATTTGTCCTACATCTTTGGTGTTTTTCTGATTTCCTTAATTTCTTCTATTTTATACATTCCGTTTTTGAAGGAAGATGAATTTTCAAGAGGAAAACTTATTGCTCTGCGGATTTCATATTTTTTAATTATAAATTTTCTAGTTCTGGCAGTTGGTTATAAACTTGACTGGTTCATATTTGGAAACACAAAAATGCTTGTGGGAATGGAAATAACTATTATTGCGGTTTTTTCTATTGTAATGCTTGTTGAATATTTAAAAGGTCTGCAGGAAGCAAAAGAAATGAACCTGCAGATTGCAAATCGTCAAAAGGAATAGATGTTTTCAAATATTTTATTTGCTGCTGTTTAAATTTTTCTTTATGCATTCATGCACGGCAGTTTCAATAGAATCCCTTAGAGATTCTTCAAGGTCATAATAGAAAACTTTTTTATTTATAGCTGGAACAGGCTCTTCTTTTTCTGTTTCAAATAAAGCTGTGTATGGAATCGATAGGGACTTTGCAAGAAGCTCTATTGTTTCCATGCTCGCGCCTCTTTTTCCTCGTTCAATGTTTGCTAAAAAAGTCTGAGAAACGTCTATTTTTTCTGCAAGCTCCTCTTGTGTCAGTTTTAAAAGCTTCCTGTATTTCTGCACATTTTTTCCAAACACACTTTTTATTTCCTGCATATAATATCAAAATATTACTCAAAGAAATAATTTGACAGTATCTTTGGGATATAATAAAATATATCTTACAGAAATAA
>CAVKBG010000040.1:0-24109 GCA_963654755.1 Desulfovibrionaceae bacterium | reverse complement strand
CCAAATTGAAATTCATTCAAAATCTGTTTATAATTGCGCTATGTATGAATATAAAATAGAAGGCGGTTTTCCGATAAAGGGAACTATAAAAGCAAGCGGAAACAAAAATGCAGCTCTTCCTTGCATTGCGGCTTCCTTGCTTACTTCCGAAAAAGTTATTTTACGAAATATTCCAGAAATTGAAGATACAGGCGTTATGCTTTTGATTTTGCAGTCGTTTGGCGCAAAAGTTGAAAAGCTTTCTGAAAATGCTTGGGAAATAAATGCTTCTGAAATATCGCGAAATGACATTCCTCCTGAGCTTAGCAAAAAAATCCGCGCTTCAATTCTTTTTGCAGGGCCTTTGCTTGCCCGCACTGGAAAAGCCATAATGCCTCCGCCCGGTGGAGATGTTATTGGCCGCCGCCGTCTTGATACTCATTTTCTTGCGCTTGAAGAACTTGGCGCGCGTGTTTCAATAGACAGAAAATTCGAGTTCAGCGCGAATAAACTTGTTGGTTCTGATATTTTCCTTGATGAAACTTCTGTTACCGCCACAGAAAATGCGGTTATGGCTGCCGTTCTTGCGGAAGGTTCAACAGAAATTACAAATGCGGCCAGCGAGCCTCATGTTCAGGATTTGTGCAATATGCTGAATGAAATGGGCGCAAAAATTTCAGGAGTCGGCTCAAATATTTTAAAGATTGAAGGTGTGAAAAAACTCAAAGGCTGCGATTTTTCAATTGGCCCGGATTTTATGGAAATAGGTTCGTTCATCGGGCTTGCCGCCGCTACTCATGGCTCTATAAAAATTGAAGGCGTCCGTGTAAATGATTTGCGTCCGCTTCGAATTTCTTTTAACAAGCTTGGAATCCGCTGGGATATTGAAGATGACATTCTTACAGTTTCCGCAGATCAGGAAATGAAAGTGAACACAGATTTAGGTGGAATGATTCCGAAAATTGACGACAGTCCTTGGCCGGGATTTCCGCCGGATTTAACTTCGATTATGACAGTCGTTGCAACCCAAGTTGAAGGAACTGTTCTGATTTTTGAAAAAATGTTTGAAAGCCGGATGTTCTTTGTGGACAAACTTATAAGCATGGGCGCGCGCATTACGCTTTGCGATCCTCACCGTGCTGTTGTCGCAGGTCCAAGTTCTCTTCACGGAGAGCATCTTGTTTCTCCTGATGTCCGTGCGGGAATGGCAATGGTTATTGCGGCTCTTTGTGCTCGTGGAGAAAGCCGGATTAGCAATGTGTATCAGATTGAACGCGGCTACGAAAATCTTGTGGAACGCTTAAAGTCCCTTGGCGCGCATATAGAAAAAATAGACATCGCTTGACGTCTTGTTGAAATATAAACAAAAAAAGAATAATCTATGCTATTAGCAGTATAGAATTTCGAGGAATTGAAAATGGCAGTTGATGAAAAATTACAGACAATACGCCACAGTTGTGCGCATGTAATGGCAGAAGCAGTTTTGAACCTTTTTCCGGGAACAAAAATTGCAATCGGTCCTGCAATAGAAAATGGATTTTATTATGATTTTGATTTTCCAGAAGGACACAAAGTCTGCGCGGAAGATTTTGCTTCAATAGAAAAGGAAATGCGCAAAATTATTTCCGGCAACCATGATTTTATCCGCAAAGAAGTTTCAAAGTCAGAAGCGCTTGAGCTTTTTAAAGATCAGCCTTATAAAGAAGAGCTTATAAAAGAACTTCCAGAGGGCGAAGTTATAACAACTTATGAGCAGGACGGCTACCTTGATTTGTGTCGCGGTCCTCATGTTGCGAATACAAAAGAAATAAATCAGCAGTCATTTAAACTTATGAGCATTGCCGGCGCTTATTGGAGAGGAGATGTAAAACGTCCGATGCTTACACGCATTTATGCAGTTTGCTTTTACAAGCCGAATGATTTAAAAGATTATCTTGCAATGCTTGAAGAGGCAGACAAACGCGATCACCGCAAACTTGGCGTGCAACTGGATTTGTTCCATCTTGATCCAGAAGATCCGGGTCAGATTTTCTGGCATCCGAATGGCTGGACAATGTACGTAACTTTGCAGGACTATATGCGCGAAAAAATCCGCAAAGACGGTTATATGGAAGTAAATACGCCAGCTATAATGCCTCGCACTTTGTGGGAGCGTTCCGGGCACTGGGGACATTACCAGAAAAATATGTTTGTTACTGAAAGTGAAAAACGTATGTTTGCAATCAAGCCCATGAACTGTCCTGGCGCACTTGAAATTTTCAATTCAAGAGTCCGTTCTTATAAAGACTTGCCGATGCGTCTTGCGGAATTTGGACATTGTGTTCGCAACGAGCCGAGCGGAACTTTGCATGGAATTATGCGTGTGCGCGGATTTGTTCAGGACGATGCGCATATTATCTGCACAGAAGATCAGATTGAAAGTGAAGTTTCTAAATTCTGCCGTTTGCTTCTCGATGTTTATAAAGACTTTGGCTTTGACAAAAATCTTCTTGTAAAACTTTCCACAATGCCGGAAGACCATGTTGGCGATTTGGAAACTTGGCAGCACGCGGAAAAAGCTTTGGCGGCGGCTTGCAATTCAGCGGGAATGGAATATGAGATTCAGCCTGGTGAAGGCGCATTCTACGGACCTAAACTTGAGTTCACGCTTATAGATGCTCTTGGCCGTCAGTGGCAGTGCGGAACAATTCAGCTTGACTATCAGCTTCCGAGCGCAGAACGTCTTAATGCTGAATATATCGGCGCGGACAATCAAAAGCATCATCCTGTAATGCTGCATCGCGCGGTTCTTGGTTCTCTTGAGCGTTTCCTTGGAATTCTGATTGAAAACTATGCTGGCGTTTTTCCGGCTTGGCTTTCGTTTGAGCAGGCGGCGGTTGTTCCTGTTGCTCCAGAATTCAACTCTTATGCTGAAAAAGTTGCTGATGAGCTTAAGTTGCTTGGAGTTCGCGCAAATGCTTATACAGACGACAGCAATATGAAAAATAAAATCAAGAATATTTCAACGGAACACAGAACTCCGTATATTCTTGTTGTTGGAGAAAAAGAGCAGGGAGAAAATTCCGTTACTTGCCGATTTAGATTTTCATCCAAGATTCCGCAGAAAACTTTTGCTCTCAAGGAATTTGAAGATTATGTTTTGGACAAAATCAGAACGCATTACAACGGAATTTAAAAATCTATAGAGAAAATTTTTTCTTCAGATAAAGTCAGAAAATCCGTAAGTGGAATTGAAAAACGTTTTGTTTTTCCGGCAGGAGAAACAAGCGAAAGTTCCACTGCGGATTTTTTTAGTTCTTCCGCAAGATTTTCACCGTAGACAACCGCAACTAAGTCCGCATACTCGCTGGCAGTCATTTCTTCGCCTGTAAAAACCGGAGCCATAAGAAGGTCAAAAAAACTTTGCGTTTCCGCAGGAAGCGTTGAAGCTAAATTTTTTATATTTTCCGGGTTGAATTTTATTTTTAGTGATTTTTCATTTTGGGAAACAAAGCTTAAAAAATTTCCAGTTCCAGAAATATTCAGTTTAGAAAATTCAGGAGATGAAACTTTTGCATTTTTGAATTCTGAATTTTCCAGTGCGGATTTTATTTTTTTTGTATCGAAAATTACAAGCTCATTGTTGGAATCAAGTCCGCTGCTGGAATTAATTTCGCTTAGTCCGCTTGAAGCTTCTTTTATTGCAGTTGAAATCACTTCGCCTAAATCAATTTCAGCTGAAAAAGTTTGCATTCCGCTTTTTTCCGCTTTGACTTGAATTAAAGATGCGCAGCCTGTAAATGCAAGAAGAATAAAAAGATAAAAGGTTGCGCATATATATTTTGCTCTTTTCATATTATTGAAAACAGATTTTGGCGGGAAATGTTACTTCTTTTGCTGCACTCTTGCATTTTGCGTTTTTGCGCTTTGAGTTTTTGCATTTGTAGTTTGAGCTTGTATTTTTGTGCGCGGAAGAATTCTTCCATATCCAAAGAAATGGTTTTTCCAGAAACGCTCGCTGATCAATGTGAGCTGCACGCCTGTTTTTGGTCCGTCGCTTACTGCCGAAACGAAAACGCGCTTTCCGTTGAATTCAGTGATTGGTCCGCGGTAAACTCCGCAGTAAAGTCCAATGTGCGTTACGCGGTCAGACTCTGGGTCGTTTTTAAAAAACATCAAGTCGCCTGGCTCTTTTTCCTTTGGGTCGATTTTTAATACGCGGCTGCTGTTGTAAATTTCGTTTGCCGTGCGCGGAAGCTGAATGCCTGCTCCGTTTTTAACCGCATAGTCTATGAATCCGCTGCAGTCGAATCCTGTTTCTGGATCTGTTCCGCCGTAAACATATTTTGTTCCAACAAATGAAAGTGAATACGTTATAAGTTTTTGTCTTCTTTCTGAAACTTTCGGGGCTGCAAAAATTCCCTGCAAAGCTATAAGGGAAAAAATAAAATAAAGTGAAAGTTTGTAAATTTTGTTGTGCTTTTCCATAATAATACCTCAGAAAAAATTCAGTTTTAGCTTAAAGCCTTTTCAAAAGAATAGTGCCATAATGCTGAAATTTTTTCAAGAAGATTTGACATATTGACGTAAAATGTCAAAGTAGATAGACTTTAAAGTTGTAACAATATTTTTCACAGGAGACTTTAAAATGATTATTAAACCGATGATTCGCAGCAATATGTGTATCAATGCCCATCCAATTGGCTGCGCAAAAGAAACTGAAAATCAGATTAATTATGTTATAGCTCAGAAAGCCAAGCGTGGAACTAAGACTTTGGCGGAAGGTGGAAAAGCTCCAAAAACTGTTCTTGTTTTAGGTTGCTCTACAGGCTACGGACTTGCAAGCAGAATTGCGGCAGCTTTTGAATACGGAGCTGACACAATCGGAGTTTCATTTGAAAAACAGCCTACACAGGTAAAAGGCGGAACTCCTGGCTGGTATAACAACATGGCGTTTGACAAGGCCGCAGAAAAAGCCGGATTAAAGACAAAAACTTTCAATGCGGATGCTTACAGCGATGAATGCCGCGCGGAAGTTATAAAGCAGCTTAAAGACTGGGGCGCAAAAGCTGACCTTGTTATTTATTCATTGGCAAGCCCTGTCCGCACAGATCCAGATACAAAAGTTATGTACCGTTCAGTAATCAAGCCTATTAATCAGGTTTATTCTGGCGCATCTCTTGATATGATGACTGGAAAAATTACTCAGGCTTCAACACAGCCAGCGGAAGGAGATGAAATTCCGAACACTGTAAAAGTAATGGGCGGCGAAGACTGGGAAAGATGGATTAAGCAGCTTTCAGAAGCGGATGTTCTTGCAGACGGTTGCCGCACTTTGGCTTACTCTTACATCGGACCTTCTCTTTCTCATCCAATTTACCGTGACGGAACAATCGGCGAGGCAAAAAAAGATTTGGAAAAACGCGCGCACAATATTGACGCTGCTCTTAAGGCAAAAGGCGGAGCTGCTTACGTAAGCGTTAACAAGGGACTTATTACACGTTCATCTTCAGTTATTCCGATTATCACACAGTACCTTGGCGTTCTTTTCAAGATTATGAAGAAGCAGGGAACTCACGAAGGATGCATTGAGCAGATGGAGCGTTTGTTTGCCGAGCGTCTTTACACTGCCGACGGAAAAGTTCCTGTAGATTCAGAAAATAGAATCCGCATGGATGACTGGGAAATGGATCCAAAAGTTCAGGACGAAGTGAACAAAGTTATGCCGGCT
This sequence comes from Desulfovibrionaceae bacterium, assembly GCA_963654755.1. Classification (GTDB taxonomy): domain Bacteria; phylum Spirochaetota; class Spirochaetia; order Treponematales; family Treponemataceae; genus Treponema_D. The sequence goes on along the minus strand of CAVKBG010000040.1, from coordinate 18,420 downwards.
GTTACAGAAGAAAATGTAAATGAACTTGTTGACTTGGCAGGAATCCGCCACGACTTCTTGATTATAAATGGCTTCGATGTTGATGGCGTTGTCTACAACAAAGAAGTTACAGATATGTCAAAAATCGAATACTAAATTACTGTCATTATCGGGCTTGACCCGATAATCTGTTTATACTAGATTCCCGCATCAAGTGCGGGAATGACAGTTTTAGCTTGATATTTTTTTAGAATACAACGCAGACGCCAGCCCCAACGGAATTTTTTCTTCTGTCGGTGTCTGTGGAAATGTCGCCGTATACAGTTGCTGTAAATCCTTTTGCAATTTCAAAGTCAACACGAGGAATTATGTTTGCATAAGGGTCTGTGTCTCCTTTGTAGCGGCTGTCAAAAATTCTGATTGTGCTTTCAACGCTTAATGAAAGGCTTTCTAGCAAATTGTATTTTACCGCCGGAATTATAGAAAAGAAATTCAAAGTGTCGCCATCTTTGTCTGTGTAAGTTTCATCTCTAAAATGCTGATAGCTTGCAATTCCCAAAAGCAATTTGTCGATTCCTGTGTATTCAATGTTTTCAACAAAAACAAACTGAGCTGGCTTCATTTTTGGAATTTCCGGTTTTCCCATTCTGAATTCGTTTCGTGTTTTCTGCTTCTGGTAAATTCCTTCCGCGCTGAATTTAATTCCATTTGCAAACTTTAGATTTACATTTGCGTATCCTGCTCCGGCTGCCGCAACTGCTCCTCTAAAGCTAAAGAAATCTTTTGTAAAATTTATTCCGCCAACAAATGCGTTCTTTCCGAATTCTTTTGTTCCACTGTCGTAGCCGTCTTTTCTTGGATAAAATTTTTCGCCTTTCGAATATGAGTACAAATAATCCTGAACAATTGCGCCGCCGATTTTCAGTTCAGGCAGAACTGAATAAACCGCATAGCCGCCAGTTTTTTTTGTGATAAATGTAAACTGCTCAAATCCGGTTGAAGTAAAAAACATATCTTTTATTCTTCCGCCTGAAACAAAAAGTTTTTGGTCAAGAAATTTTCCCCAGGCGTTTGCGTAAGTTATCATTTTTTCATTGAAAGCGATTTTGTCAAACGAACCCGCGTATTGGTATCTTATGCTTGCCCCGAATTTTTTTTCTGTTCCAATGAATTCGCCGTCGAGCCTTATGCGTGAAAATTCATCATCGCCAAAATAATCGCCCTTTGTCCAAGTTGCCGCGGAAAATGAATTGATGTCGTCATTGTCTTCGCCTTTTGCGCCGTCAAATGCAGTTGAAATTCCAGAGCGGACATGGCCTGAAAGTTTAAAGTTCTGCGCGGAAACAAAAACTGATGCGCCCGCCAGAATTGCTAAAAAAAAATATTTCTTCATAGAAAACCTCTTATGTTGCCTTATGCTAACGATTTTGCCATTGCTATTCAACTATTCAAAAAATTTAGGCTTCCAATATTCATTCAAGTTGTTTATAATTTATATTTAGCTGTCATTATCGAGCTTAACTCGGTAATCTATTTCAAATTTATAACAGATTCCCATGTTGTAGAATGGGAATGACAGCAGGAAATCGAACCTTAAGGTGAAAATATGAAATCTGCTGTTACTCAAAACGATGTCGCAAAAGAAGCCGGCGTAACACGGAGCATGGTAAGCTATGTTATAAGCGGAAACTCTGACCGTTCAGTTGCTCCAGAAACCCGCAAAAGAATTTTAGATGCGATTGAACGGCTTGGCTACAGACCGAACAAAGCGGCGCAGGCATTGCAGCAAGGCGATGTTGGTTTTGCATCGAACAAGCTTGGAGTTGTCCTTTGCTCTTCTGAAACTTTTTTGCGTCCGTATTATGCTGAAATACTTTCTGGAATTCACCTTGAAGCGCATGAGCAGAATTTTCAGGTGAGCTTTATAAGATTTTTCCATGAACTGAAAAATCCAGTTTTGTTTAACAGTTTGATTCATGAAGAGGAAATCGGCGGACTGATTCTTGTTGCAACGGATCAATGCCTGAAAACTGACGAAGATAAAAAAATCATCGGCAAAATAAAAGAGCGGCTTTCTAAAATTGTCTGCATCGAATTTCAGTATGAAGGCTTGAGCAGCGTTATGTTTGACAGACAGGAAACTGCGCGGCGGGCAACAGAATATTTGATTCAAAAAGGATTTTCAGAAATAGGATATATTGGCGAGGACGACGACCGCGTGCATGGAGTTCAGCTTGCTTTGTCTGAAAAAAATCTTGATGCAAAGCGGGACAACTTTTTTATTGCTGAAACTTTTGACATGAGCGGCGGATTCAAGGCTGTCGATTCTTTTCCGGCTGATAAAAAAATTCCACGAGCAATTGTCTGCGGTTCTGATGAAGTTGCGATTGGAGTTCTTCGCGGCTTGAGCAAAAAAAATATTTCGGTTCCGAATGATGTTGCGATAATCAGCATAGACAATATTGAAATTTCAGAATACACGTGTCCGCCTTTGACCACGATGAATGTGCAGAAAAAAGCAATGGGCGAGCAGGCTGTAAAAATGATTGTTTCTGGAACGGCAGGAAAAGATGAAAACGCGATAAAAATTATGCTTCCGTCTTCTCTTGTTGTGCGTGAGTCTTGCTAGAATTTTTTGCGGAAAAAATGCAGCCGCAATATTGCTGCCGGTAAAGTGAAAATTCTTTGCTAAGCTCAAGGCTTCTAAGAAATCCGCCTTTCTTTTTAAAGTCAGAAAAAAGCCACTTTGGTTTTTCATTTGCGCATTTAGAAAGCTCTTTTCCGATTTGATTTATTTTTTCTGAATCTTTAAACGGACTTATTGAAAGCGTTGTGCAAAAATAATCAAAGTTGTTTTTTTGCGCAAATTCAAAAGCGCGCTTAAGCCTGAACTCGTAGCATCTTCTGCATCGCTCACCTTTTTCTGGCTCTGTGGCAAGCTCTGGATTTTCCTTGATTTTTATTGCGTCATAGAATTCCTGCGGAATATAACAATCTTCCACAAGCTTTACAGAATTTTGTTTTGCCGGAAAAAATTCAGGAAGAAATTTTTTTAGTTCTTCAAGCCGCCTTTTATATTCTTCTTCTGGAAAAATATTTGGATTGTAATACAAGATTGTTATATCAAAAAATGAAGCAAGAAATTCCAAAACATAAGATGAGCAAGGCGCGCAGCAAGCATGAAGCAAAAGTTTTGGTCTGTTTTCTGGCGGAATATTTTTTTCTAGCGATGAAAGAATTTTTTCAAGCTCGATTTGATAATTCATTTTTAGATGCCCAATATTTTCAATTTTTTTTCAAAAGTGCGGATTGTTATTTCAGAAGTTTTTTGATAGACTTCGCCATCCGTGTGCAGCCAAAGCGGAATTGTTGTCTTGAATGTTGCGCTTGAAAATTCTATTAAATTTATTCCGGGAAAAATTCCGTGCAGTCCAAAAAAAGCAGTTGGCAATGCAAAAAGAATTCCCGGAACTGTTTTGTTGTTCACAATGCACAAATTCATTTTTCCATCCATAGGATTTGCTTTTGGGCAGAATTTAAATCCGCCGCCTTCATAGCGATGAACCATTGAAGCTGCAAAAAGAAATTTCGGCAGAACAAGTTTTTTGCCGTTGTCGAATTCAACTGTGCAATCCGCCTTTGGAGCGTGAATAATTTGGTTCAGTGCGATTGCAAGATATGTCAGTTTTCCAAGTCCGAATTTGTTCAAGTTTCTTTTTATAAATGAATGCGAAGATTTTTGGCAAACCGCCGCGTCAAATCCTAATCCTGCGCTTACAACAAATTTTCTTTTTATTTTTTCTGCGATCACTTCGCCTAAATCTAATTCAACTGGCTTTGTGGCTGAAAGAATTTTTTCAAGGCATTTTTTTACTGACTTTGAAATTTTCATGTCGCGCGCAAAATCGTTGCTTGAGCCTGTCGGAATGTATGCGACCATGACAGTTTCAAAATTTTGTATTCCCTGAACTGCGTCATTTAAAGTTCCGTCGCCGCCAAGAATTACAATTGTGCAGTTTTTTTCCGCTGAAGATTTTTCGCTGATTTTGGAGCAGATTTTTGTAACGTCTCCATGTTCTTTTGAAAACTCAACATCGTATAAAATTTTTCTTGAAATCAAAACCGGCTCAATTTTTCTTTTCCACAAACGGAATCCTTTGCCTGAGCGCGAAACTGGATTTACAATAAAATGAAACATTTAAAAAGAATATCACAAAAATGCAAAAACGTCAGCGGATTGTTTTTTTCTTTTTCCTCTGATAAAATAAAATTGTAACGATGATTACGTTGTGATGACTGTCGGTTGAATTCCACAACCTAACGAGCCTACGAACGCTCCTATCACTGCATTTCCAAGTAAGCAATCTAAAAAATTTTTAAAGGACTCTTTATGAACAAATATGTGAAACGCTACTTAATCGATGCGATGGGCGGAATGGCGCAAGGACTTTTTGCGTCCCTTTTGATTGGAACAATTGTCAAGACTTTGGGGCAGCAGCTGCTTAGGCTTGGAACAAATCCTGTTTTTGAATTTTTTGTTTCAGCTGGAAACTTTGCTTGTGAAGCTCATGTTGTTGGCGCGGCGATGGCTGTTGGAATTGGATATGCAATGGGAGCTTCTTCTCTTGTTTTGTTTACTCTTGTTGCTGTTGGCGCAGCTGCAAATGTTTCTGGAGGAGCTGGAGGACCGCTTGCAGTTCTTATAATTGCAGTTCTTTCGTGCGAATGCGGAATGCTTGTAAGCAAAAAAACAAAAGTTGATATTATTGTAACGCCTTTAGTTACGATTGCCGCTGGAGTTTTTTTCACTTTGCTTTTTGCAAGCCACATTGGAAAAGCCGCCTATGCGTTTGGAAATTTAATTATGTGGGCAACAACTTTAAAGCCTTTCCTGATGGGAATTCTTATTTCTGTAATTGTCGGAATTCTTTTGACTCTTCCTGTAAGTTCTGCGGCGGTTTGCGCGGCTCTTGGACTTACTGGACTTGCTGGCGGAGCTGCTGTTGCTGGCTGTTGCGCTCAAATGGTTGGCTTTGCAGTTATGAGTTTTAAAGAAAACGGCTGGAGCGGAATTTTATCTCAGGGACTTGGAACTTCAATGCTTCAGATGCCGAATATTGTAAAAAATCCGCGGATATGGATTCCGCCTACGCTTGCTTCTGTTATAACCGGCCCGATTGCAACTTGTGTTTTTAAAATGCAAATGAATGGAGCGGCTGTTTCAAGCGGAATGGGAACTTGCGGACTTGTAGGTCAGATTGGAATTATAACAGGCTGGTTTGAGCCTTCTCAAACTGCGGTTGCACACGGAGCTGTTGCAGTTTCACCGGGAATTTTTGACTGGCTTGGACTTGTTCTTATTTGCTTTGTTCTTCCGGCTGTTTTTTCTGTTTTGTTTTGTTCCATATTAAGAAAAATCGGCTGGATAAAAGACGGAGATTTGCTTCTTCAGTAAAATTTAAATCTTCTAAAATTTAATGCTGAAATGCCGATAAAAAGACCATGCGTATACTCTTTTTAAAATTGTGCATTTCAGCATCATTCTTTTCTTTTTTTTCAGGAATTATTTTTGCCCAGTCAAAGCCTTTGTATAAGCTTCCAGAGGTTTATCTTGAAAGAAGAGTTTCTGAAAATCCAGAGCCATTTTTAATCGGAACAGACACAGGACTTTTTAAAATTTTTCCGAGCGGAATTGCAGATCCTTTGTGGACAGAAGGAAAAGTTGAACGCATTTTAAGAACTCAGGCAAAATGGTTTTTTGTTACAGAAAAAGGAATTTACTCTTCTTTAGATTTAAAAGAATTTACGCAGCGCAATATAGGACTTCCTTCATTAATCGTAAAAAATTATGAAAACGGAAATAAAGAAATAGTTCAAAAAATGCCTCTTTTAAAAGACATTTGCGCAGATCCGTTGAATCCAGATATTTTAGTTACAGCCACAAAAGATGAGGTTTTTATAACTCGTGATGGCGGCGCAACTTGGAAATCTCTTGGTTCGGCAAGCAATTACACTTCTGGAATGAAAGCTGTCGCAGTTTCGCACATGCCGGTTTATGGAAAAAACGGAGAAATTGAAAGCAGCGAAATTGTTGTTTTTATGTCGCATCCTATTTACGGTTTTAGCTATTGCCGCGTTGATGAAAAAAATCCAAAGTGGGTTGACGTGAGCGCAGGTTTTTCCGCGATGCAAAGCCTTACGCAGGTCGATGAAATTTCTGACATTTTGCCGGTTTTGTGCCGGGATTCGTCTGGAAATATTTATGCGGAAATTTATCTTTCCCAGTCGTTCATTCCAAACATTTACAGATTTGACTGGCGGACAAAAAAAGCTGAAAAAATTTATCAAGGTGAAAATCCGTGCGATGCGATTGACGGACTTTGTCAAGACGGCTCTAACTTGATTTTTTCAACAGTTGGAAAAATTCTTTCGCTTTCTCTTGAGACAAGGGAAGTTTCAGAAATTTCAAGTTTCAATTCTTGGCGGGAAAATTTAACTGCTGCCGGCGACACTATAAATTCAGCGTTTGTTCCAAAGAATATTTCGCAGCTTGGAGCGAATGTTACTTTGAATGAACTTTGGCTTTTAAATCCTGAAACGATTCTTTCCCCTTGGGCTTCTCTTGCAAACAAAAAGAAATCAATTTATGCGTCTGTCTATCAGCTTAGAAATTCTGAAGGAATCGAAAAGTACAAAAAAATTGTTTCTGACAACAAGCTCAATTCTGTTGTAATCGATATGAAAGATGATTACGGACTTTTGAGATTCGAGCCAAACAGCCAGCTTCTAAAGCAAAAAGGAAAAATCACTCAATACAAAATTGACTTGGAGCAAGTTGTAAGCGAATTTAAAAAAGACGGCGTTTATCTTATTGCGCGCATTGTTGTTTTTAAAGACAGAAATTTAGCTTCGTATGACAAAGGAAAATATGCAGTTTGGAATTCCCGCACAAATTCGCCTTGGATGGGAATCCGCGGAAAAGAAAATGTTACTGATGAAAATGGAAATCCGGCTGGAACAAAAACCGTTTACTATGATGAAAACTGGGTTGATCCTTACAGCGAGGAAGTTTGGGAATACAATGTTGAAATTGCAAAGGAACTTGTTTCCCGCGGCTTTGATGAAATTCAGTTTGACTACATAAGATTTCCAACTGATGGAACAAATTTAAATTCCGCAGTTTACAGATGGCGCGACAAAGGCATGGTGAAAGAAAGCGCACTGGTTTCATTTTTGTCCTATGCCCGCAAAAACATAAAAGCTCCGATTGGAATTGACATTTACGGTGCAAACGGCTGGTACAGAAGCGGAACACGAACAGGCCAGGATGTTGAGCTTATGAGTGAATATGTTGATGTAATTTGCCCGATGTTTTATCCGTCGCATTTTGAACAGGATTTTCTTGAGTATCCGCCTTATGAAGAGCGCGCGTACAGAATTTATTTTTACGGCTCATTTAGAAACACAATAATCGGAAGAAACAGAATTATTGTGCGTCCTTGGATTCAGGCGTTTTATATGGGCGTAAGGCATGATAGAAAATATTATGACAAGAATTATGTTCTGCGGGAAATTTTCGGTGTACGCGACGGTCTTGACAGAGGTTATATGCACTGGAACAATTCCGGCGGATATTATGAAGACATCAGCCCGGATCCTCAAGACAATGAAATTTCTCCGTGGCATGAAAAAGAATGCGATTTGCAAAAACGAATTCCAGCATTCAGTCTGGGAATAAAAAATTCTTTAGATTCCGATTTGCAGGATTTGGAGCAGAAAAAAGAAAATGCAAAGGACATGATTTCAATTTGGAATTCTGTGCTGGACAATGAACTTGAATACGAAAACGCAAGCGTTACAACAAGAAATTTCCTTCATGTAAAGCCAATGTTCGGTGGAAGCAAATGAGCAAATATACGCCAGAAGAACCAATCGCGGCAATTGCAACGGCTCTTGTTCCTTCTGCAATCGGAATTGTCAGAACGAGCGGAAAAAACTGCATTGAGCTTGTAAGCAAAATTTTTTCACGCAAAAAAACTCTCTTGCAGGCTGCCGGAAATTCTCTTGTTTACGGCTGGATTGAAAATCTGAAAATTCAGAATGGAAACAAAAAAATTGATGAAGTCATGCTTGGCGTTTACAAAGCTCCAAAGTCTTTCACAGGCGAAGATATGGTTGAAATATTTTGTCATGGCGGAGTGAACGTTGTAACTTCAATTTTTTCTTTGCTGCTTGAAAGTGGTTTTAGAAAAGCCGAGCGCGGAGAATTTACGTTTCGGGCTTATATAAACGGAAAAATGGATCTTACAAAAGCCGAAGCCGTAAAAGAAATAATAGACAGCCGCACAAATGCTTCCAGAAGCCGTGCCGTCGGACGTTTAAGCGGAAATCTTTTTGAGCAAATTTCTTCTATTAAAAAGTTGATTTTGGATACGATTGGAAATATAGAAGTTGAAATTGAATATCCAGAAGATGAAGAAAATATTTCAGAATCATTTGACACTTCATTGTTAAAAGATGCGCAGAAAAAACTTTCAGATTTGGCTTCTTCTTGGAAGGCTGAAAAACTTTATCAGGACGGAGCAAGAGTTGTTTTGTGCGGAAAAACCAATGCTGGAAAATCAAGTCTTTTCAATTCACTTTTAAAAGAGGAGCGCGCAATTGTCAGCAGCATTGAAGGAACGACCCGGGACTGGCTTGAGTGCTGGACAGATTTTGCAGGAATTCCTGTCAGGCTTTTTGATACTGCCGGTCTTAGAAAAACTTCAGATTTAATTGAAGAGCGCGGCGTTGAGCTTGCAAAAGATTTGAGTCAGGATGCGGATGTCATTCTTTATCTTGTGGACAGTTCAAAAGGAATTTTAAAAGACGATTTGGATTTTATTGAAAGCCAGAAAAATATTCCGGTTGTTTTGGTTTTAAATAAATGCGATTCTTTTGATTTGAGTTTGGACGGAATAAAAAAAGTCTGGAAAGATTCTGTAAAAATTTCTGCAAAAAACAATATTGGAATCGAGCAGCTTGTTTTAAAAGTAAAAGATATTTTGTTTGACGGCGAAAAAACTGAACGTGAGCAAAGCGGACTTGGTTCAGCGCGGCAAAAAAAATCAGTTCAGGAAGCGCTGGAACGAGTAATGCACGCTTTGGAAATTTCCCAAGATTCCACTTACGGACTTGATGCGGTTGTTCAGGATTTGGAAGATTCTCTGGAAAGCCTTGGTGAAGTTGCCGGCGAAGTTTCTCCAGATGATGTCCTTGAAAATATCTTTAGCCGTTTTTGTGTCGGCAAATGACAACAGATTTTTTTTTCAGTATAATCAGATTCAAATGAACGAAATAGATTTTTTAGCGGAAGAAATTTTTTTACGATATGGAAATGTAAAGCGCGCGCGCGGACCGTTTTTGTATACAGAAAAAGGCAAACGCCTTACTGATTTGTATCAGGAAAACGGACGGGCAATTTTGGGCTGGGGCGGCTCTTCTGCATTCACAATGCTAAAAAATGCTCTTGACCGCGGAGCAACCGGCAGCTTTAAAACTTGTTTTTCAGGAAGACTTGAAAAATCTGTAAACGCACTTTTCTTTGGAAGCAAACGGAAAATTTTTATCTTTGCAAAAAAATCCGACTGCCTTTCTGCCGCTGTAAAAATCAGTGCGCAAAATACTTTTGTCTGGAAGCCTTGGAGCGAAATTGCTTTTGAAAACGACAGTGCAGATTGCATAGTTTTTGAGCCGCCTCTTCCTTGGACAAGCGGAATTTATATTCTTGCTGTAAAAACTGAATTGGCTGAAAAAATTCCGCAAGAAGTTTTAAAGGAAAAAATAAAACTTTCTTCTCCAATTGAAGCCGCCGTTACACGCTCAATTTATAATTTGATTTCCGCATTGCAAACTCGGCAGGAAAAAGACTGGTTTGTTTATGATTTGGCTTTGACAAAATACTGGCAAAGAAAAGGTCCTTATCTTTTTCCGAAAATTCCAAAAGAGCTTTATGGAAAATTTCTTTTGCATTGCCTTGACCTTGGAATTGTTGCAAGCCCTGTTTATGAGCAGCCGAGCATTGTTCCGTTTGGCGCAGACAAAGGCATTTTTGAAATTTTAAAGAAGAATCCGTTTGTTTATAAAGCTGAATAATCATTTTAGAAAAAAGTGGATTTTTGCCCAAAACTGAATTATATTTAATATAGGCATTTTATACTGCTGAACATATTTCTAGGAGGAAAAATATGAGAACTGAAAAAAGCGGATGGACTGCGGCGCTTTTGATTTTGCAGATTGCAGTTGGCGCAATGCTTGCTGTTGGAGGAATCTGGGCTTTGCAGGGCGGCGGAGATTTTGCCGCAAGAGCAATCAAGGGGCTTGTTTCTAGCAATGCAGGAAATATTCTTGTAATTGTATTCGGAGTGATTGAGCTTCTTGTTGGTGTCTTTATGATTTTAAAGATTGTAATTGGCGACCGCTTTGGAAGTTTTGGAACTGTCCTTGCGCTGATTGCAATTATTGTTTGGATTGTTGCCATTGTCCTTTCTGATATTCTTGGAGCAAACGGAATTCTTAACGGCGGCGCAAGAAATTTCCTTGAGTGGCTTTATACTTTTGCCCAGCATCTTATTATTCTTGGCGCGATTTTAGCAGTAAGATAATTCAGATTACAAAACAAAAAGCCCGGCAAAACTGCCGGGTATTTTTTACTTTAATCGACAGTTTATTTTCGTATTTTTGCAAAAAGTTTTCTTAGAAGTCCAACCTTTCCAAATCCAAGCCAGTAAAGAAGCATCAGGAACAAAACCGATGGAACTCCAAAAATCACAATGTACAATGCAGTGAAAATAAATTTCACAAAGAAATTCAATATGTTTGCAAAGAACTGCCGTAACTGTGAATTCGTGTCGGGCATCACAAATCCGCTTTCATTTTGATTTACCGGAAGTTCCGCCGTAACATAAATTGTAGAATAATCAATTTGAGATTTCAGGCGGTTCATCTGGCCTTGCATTCTTTCAAGCTCGGAAGTTACATCGTTGATTTTTGTTTCAATCTTGAGCATATCCTGCATATCTTTTGCTTCTGAAAGATATTTTTTTAGCCGTTCAAGCAAAACTTTGCGTGTCGAAAGCCTTGTGTCCAAATCATAAAACTGCTCTGTAACATCGCTGGAATTTATATTTTTTGATTTGAGTTTTCCAATTTGTCCGCATTCCTGCATTGCCTGTGAAAATGAGCCGCTTGGAATTTTTGCCGTTATTCTTATTGAGCTTGTGTTTTCAAACGAATCTGAAATATATCCGCCGAATTTTTTTACCCAGGATTCAACAGCTGATTTTGAGTCTGCAAGATTTGAAACTTCAATTGTAAGATTTCCTGTGTAGATAAGCTTTCTGTCTTGTCTTTGCTGCTCCGATTCAGAAGGAAGTTCTGCTGATTCTTCAAACGCCATGTCCTGCATAACGTTCATTGCGGAATCTGCCCTTGCTGACATTTTCATTGACTTTGCCATTGGCGCAAACATTTCAGTTTTTACAGCCTGATTTTTTCCGCATGAAATAAATAAAAAAGCCGCAACCAAAGCCGCCGCTGATTTTTGTAAAAGACGTTTCATTTTTCCTCCAAAGCCATTCCATTATCTGATTTTATATTCCGTGTCATCGCCGGTCTTGTTCCTGAAAATCTAAATGCATACATTACAATCATTTAAAGATTGTTAGCCGAGTTTCTTTCAGAAACATCGCAGTATCAAGTACGACAATGACATTTAAAATTTATTGGACATTCCCATGACAATGTTTAAGCTATATATTCATAATAATTCATTTTGCTTTGGGTTACAGTTTTGCGTTAGTCAGCTGAAAATGTGTGGTCTGTTCCGCCGTGAGCTTTTTCTAATGCGGGCTTTAGTTGTTCTGTCCAAAATCTGTCTTCAATTTTATATCCGCCTGATGAGAATCCGATTTTTCTATCCGCGCGGACTTTTTCTCCGTGGAAATCGCTTCCTGCCGTTGTAAACATTCCAAGTATTTCTGCAAGCTCTTCAAGCCGCCTAGCTTCGGAAAGCCTGATTCCCGGATGATGCGCTTCAAGTCCTTCAACGCCTGAATTTCTTACTTCAAGCATTGTTTCTTCCATTTTTCCCCAGGAAACGTACATCGACATTGGATGCGCCTGAACTGGAATTCCGCCGGATTCTTTTATTGCTTCCACGGCTTTTTTTAAATCTTCCCCGGTTTTGTCCACGTAGCAAGGACGGCCTTTTGCAAGGAACAAGTCGAATGCCTGCTGAGCTTTTTTTATTATTCCTTTTTCCATGAGAAGTTTTGCAAAATGAGGTCTGCCGATTGTTTTTGTGCCGGATTTTTCAACAAGCTCTTCATAAGAAATGTCGATATTTTGTTCTTGAAGTTTTTGGATTATTTTTTTGTTTCTTGAATCTCGCTCGGCTCTTAAAAATTCAATTGTTTCAAGAAGTTTTTTTCCGGGCTTTTTAAGTCCCAGTCCAAGAAGATGAAATTCTCCGCTCGGCCATTCTATAGAAATTTCTATTCCCGGAATGAATTCAATTCCAAGTTCCTTTGCCTTTGCTTGAGCTTCCAGAATTCCGTCTATGTTGTCGTGGTCTGTAAGCGCAATTGCTGAAATTTTTTTTTCTGCGGCGTAGGAAATCAGCTGGCTCGGTGTGCAAGTTCCGTCGGAAGCTGTTGAATGTGTGTGCAAGTCTATCATGCGGAATTCTCTTTAACAAGGTAGCATAAATAAAAAAATTATGGTATACTAAACAAGTATAGGTGTTTTTTCAAATCAATGCTCTTTTATGAGTTTTGGTTTTTGCGAGGAAGGTTATGTCAAAGGTTGTGCAATTCAGCAAAGGCTCTATTATTTTTTTTGAAGGCGACAAAGACGAAAATATTTATATTCTCCAGTCAGGCGCAGTTGCTTTGCGCAGCATGGATTTGGAAACTGGAGAGCAAATTTCAGAGCAGCTTCACATTGGAGAATTTTTTGGCGTAAAAAGCGCGCTTGCCAAAATGCCGAGCTTGGTAACAGCTTCCGTTCTGGTCGATTCAACCGTTGTTCAGCTTTCAGTTTACGAGTTTGAAAAAATGTTCGGCTCAAAGGTTTTTATCACAGAAAAAATGCTCAGAGTTTTCAGCAAGTCGCTTAGAGATATTCATAAAAAAACAGAGCAGTATTTGGGCGGAAACAGCATTTCGATTTCGCCGGAACACGGAATGTTTATGGTTGCCAATGCTTTTTACAATGACGGCCAATTCAAGAGCTGCTGCGATGTTCTTACTAGAATTTTAAAGCTGAATCCTAATCCTGCGAACAAAGTTGAAATTGCAAAGCTTTTTAACAACGCGAATACAAGAAAAGGCAGAGAAAATGCCCGCAATGTTTCTTCCGATGATATTTCAGCAAAGTCTGGAAGTCTTTCCGTGAATCAGTTTTCGCTTCCTGCTTTTGACCGCTTTACAAAAAAATATAAGCGTGGCGATGTTATTATAAGTGAATTTGAGCCGGGCGAAACTTTCTATCTTATAAAATACGGCGAAGTTCAAATTGAAAAGTGCATAAAAGATCAGAATAAAAGTCTGGATATTCTTGGCAGCGGAGCTTTTTTTGGTGAAATGGCGATTCTTGATAATTCCCAGAGAAGCGCGTCTTGCGTTGCCAGAACTGATGTTGCCTGCTTGGAATTCAACAAGGAAAATTTTAAGGCGCTTGTGCTTGGAAATCCGCAGATTGTAATGAATCTTCTTAAGCTTTTCTGTAAAAGAATTTACGACCAGAACCGCCAGTTTAAAATTGTTCTCATAAAAGATATTTACACTAGAATTTGCGATGTTTTTTTAATGTATGACGAGCTTGCTGGTGGCTCTTCCAGAAGAAAAGACGACGACGGAAACTTTAAGCGCAAATTTTTTATTACTGCAAATGACATTGCAAGCTGGGCTTCTATTCCGCTTGATCAGGCAAAGGATTGTCTTGTGCGCCTTATGGACCGCGGAAAAATTCAGATTTTTGAAGACTACATGATTGTTTCAAATATTCATGATATAAGAAGAATTGTTGATTCATATTACATGAAGCTTGGCTCAACAACAAAACAGCCAACTTGATTATCCTTGATTTCAGGTTTTGCAATTTAATGTCATTCCTGTGCTACGACACAGGAATCTGTATTTGCAAGAAGATTGCCGGATCAAGTCCGGCAATGACACAGAATATAAAATTCGGCAATGACATTTAGAATTTGTTAAGCATTCCTATGACAAATTATTTCAGTTCAAGGCCGATGCTGAACGCTTTTCCTGCAAAGTCACCCAGCTTAAGATAATGCTGGTTCACTGGATCGTAGGAAATCGGATTCAGTTTTTTTACATCGACTTTTCCGTTTGAATCAAGAACTGAATCGTCAATGCTTACGTTCACGATTTGACCAAAAAGATGGCTTGTTTTTTCATCATAGCTTATGAGATTGCACTCAAGTGCAAACGGAAGCTCCTTGATTAACGGCGCGTCAACAAATTCCGACTTTTCCGCATGGAATCCCGCCTTTTCAAATTTGTCCGGCGTGTTGTTTGCAGAAACCACTCCAACATAATCGCATTCCTTTGTGAATTCCGCAGTTCCCACGCTGACCGTAAATGCCTTGCGCTCAAGAATATTTTTTACAGTTTTATGCGATGCGCTCAGGCAAAGACCGATTTCCTTTTCATCGCTGATTGCGCCCCAGGCTGCGTTCATTGCGTCTGGAGTTCCATCCTTGTCGTAAGAAGCCACGATAAGCACCGGCATAGGATAAAGCCATTCTTTTGCACCAAAATTTTTTCTCATAATTCCTCCAAAAAAAATCAAATGGAAAATATCAATTTTCAATTTGATTTTTTAGCATATTCGCAATGAAATGAGAATATGCAGTTGATAATAAAGTTTGCAACGCAAACTTTTAAATAAAAACTTTGACGCTATTTTAGGCAAAGTTTTTATTACATCCTCCCAAAAAAATAGTTGTCATTCCCGTGCTACGACACGGGAATCTGGTATAAAATTTTAATAGATTATTAACCGAGTTTCTTTCAGAAACATCACAGGGGCAAGCCCGGTAATGACAGTTGCAAAACTCGATATTCAACCTTTAACTTAATATACAAAAAATTTTGCGTTTTGGCATTAGCTGATTGAGGTTGACCGGCGGTATTTTTTTTATGATAATCAGTTTTATGAAAAATAATGTGATTCTGATTGGAATGCCCGGAGCCGGAAAAAGCACAGTTGGCGTTGTGCTTGCAAAACTTTTGAATTATAAATTTATTGACAGCGACATTGTGATTCAGCAGAAAATGAAGAAAAAACTCAAGGACATAATTTTAGAGCAAGGCACGGAATATTTTAAAAAGATTGAAAACAAAATCAATTCCGGCTTGAATGTAAAAAAATGTGTTGTTGCTACAGGCGGAAGCGTTGTTTTTGGAAAAGATGCAATGGAGCATTTTAAGAAAATCGGCACAGTTGTTTATTTAAAAGTAAGTCTTGCTTCCCTTGAAAAGCGTCTTGGCGATTTGGATAAAAGGGGAGTTGTCCATAAGCCCGGCGAAACTCTTCTGGACATTTTTAATGAGCGTGTTCCTCTTTATGAAAAATATGCGGATATAATCATAGATGAAACTGATTCAGAAATTTCTCAGGTTGCAATGAAAATAGAAAATGCGCTTTTTTAACTGTCATTGCCGTGCTACGACACTGCGATGTTTACGCAGTAAACTCGGTCAGCAATCTGTTGTAAAATTACAATAGATTATCAATCGAGTTTCTTTCAGAAACATCGCAGGGTCAAGCCCGATAATGACAAGGTTATCTAAGTCCCAAAGTAATGCACCATTCCAAGCTTGAATTCATGCTTCCGCCGAAAACTAAATTTCCAAGAATTGTATGAAGCACAAGGTAAAGTTCTCCGCCGGCTTCAAATTTTCTGTCCGCAAAAAGTTTTCCAGAAGGCGAACCTTTGTCAATGAACGGATCATAGCCTGAACTTACCGCGGCTTTTGCTTCTGCCACAGCGAGTAATGGGAGACCTGCAATGTTTGTTAATTTTTGCCTGAAAGAAATTCCTGCAATTGCAAAGTCGCGCCTTAATGCTCCAGCAGGATAGCCGCTCATTCCGTCCGCGCCGCCAAAGTTGCAGTAGCCGGAATTTAGTTCGTAAGGAAATCTGTTGCTGCAGAAAACAGAAGAAATTCCGATTGAATTTTTTTCGTCCGCAAGCTCGAATCTTTTTTCCGCTGAAAATCTAAAGTCGTAAATTAAATCATTTTGCAAGTCGTCTGTTTTTCCGCCGAAATTAAAAATGGATTCTAGCCTTCCGCCGTAAAGAGAAGCATAGTCGTTGTGCAGCGATGTAAAAATAATTTCGCTGTGAAGAAAACTTGTGTTGTGCCATTTTTCTGTTGCGATTAATTTTTCCGCGGAATACGCAATGCCGGCTTTTGCTGTAAAATAATCTGTGTGCCTGAATCTGATTCCGCCGAAAAGCTCAAGTCCTCTGTCTTCTGCAATTGTTCTGTCGTTAAAGTAAATATTTGTCGCCGGAGAACAGCTTCCGTATTTGAATGAATTCTTTATGTCAAGGCTTAGAATGCTGTCTTTAAAGTCTGCTAGCTTTGGAAAAAATTCAGTTTCAAAAATCATTGTGTTTCCGAATGAAAGCCTGAAAAGGGATTCAATTGGAGTGCGCAAGAAAACTCCTGCCGTGAAATTTGGATCTACGGAAAGATATTTTTGCGGCTTGTAGCTTGAGACCGAAACAGATGAAGTTCCTGTAAAAAAAATCTGGTTCATATTTTGGTCGTAGTGATTCGCAAGAATTTCAAGAGTTGTGGAATTGTCTTCGTTTTGACTTAAAGAATAAGTGAGCGACGAAAGATGATAATGTTCCTTGAGCCTTGAAAGTTTTTTTGTAAGCTGCTTTTTAGTTTTGTCATCGAGAGTTTGTCCAAGAAATTTTTCAAATTCTTTTTTCGCAGGAATTGGAACTGGCTTGGAAAATGAAATGTCCTTTACAAGAATTTTGTCTATAGAAAAATCCGGCATTTTGTCGTAGTCGCTTTTACGGTTGTAGTCCAGTTTTTCAAGCGTTCTTCCGGCTGATTCAATCTGCCTTGCAATCTGCGAAATTTTATCTCTGTTTTGCTGAACGCAAATTTCTCCCGCCCTTACAATTTGATGCGGCTTCATAAAATCAAATGTGCTGAAATTTGAAAGATCCGGGCGCAACACAATGTCCGCATAGTCGTACTGCTCAACCGCATTGGAAGAAATAATCAAATTAAAAATCTGAACCGCCACAGAATAAAAATCAGAAAGAGTTTCTGGAGGAGTGTCAACAATGCTTGCAACGTCCATTGAAATTACGATGTCCGCGCCCATTTCACGTGCAAGCTTAAGCGGAAGGTTGTTTCTAAGTCCGCCGTCCATTGAATACAAGCCTTTTTCTACTTGAGCTGGCGTAAAAACTGCCGGAATTGAAATGCTTGCCCTTACCGCGTTTACAAGAGAGCCGCTTTTAAATATTAGTTCCTTGCCGGAAATTGCGTCTGTTCCAATTGCCCTGAACGGAATCGGAAGCTTGTCAAAATCCGTGGTTGTAAGAATTTTGCTAAGGTGATTGCTAAGCTCGCAAATAATCTGCTGGTCGCCTATGATTCCCGGAGCCGAACCGAATTTTCCGTCTGCAATTGAAAACGAAAGCGTTATGCCGTCTGTTTTTTTTGAAAATGCTTCGGGCGGAATTTTTTCTGGAGTTGAAGGGCGTTCATTCAGAATCGTCATAAAATCCATGGACAAAAGCGTTTGCCTAATTTGCTTTGGAGTGTAGCCTGCCGCATAAAGTGAGCCAATCAGCGCGCCCATGCTTGTTCCCAAAATCATATCCGGGCGGATTCCTTCACTTTCCAAGGCTTCGATGAGCGGAATTTCTGCAAGCCCTTTTGCGCCGCCACCGCTTAGAACAAGCGCAATCTTTGGACTTTTTGCAAATGAAAAACTGAATGTAAAAACTGAAAATAAAACCGCCGAAACAACAGACTTAAAACTCATGGCAAAAGAATATCATTTAGTAGAAAAAAAATCAAAAAAAATGCCCTCGAATGCTGACAAATCAACTTTTTTGAATCATAATTATAAGGATAGATAATTGTTAATGCGGATTATCCGTTCGAGCCGGATAATGACAAAAGCAACCATCATTGACGGACAAAAATTTTACTGTCATTCCCGCACTTGATGCGGGAATCTGAAATAGATACTCCGGTCAAGCCGGAGTATGACATAGAATCAAATTGGAGTATGACATTGAGCAGTCATTATCGGGCTTGACCCGGTAATCCATACAATTTTACAAACAAATCAAGGAGGAATCTTTATGAAAAAGCTAATTTTTTCTATTTT
>CAVKBG010000039.1:0-24935 GCA_963654755.1 Desulfovibrionaceae bacterium | reverse complement strand
TTTATCGACATTGCAATGAGGCTGAATCCGCTTGACAAAATGAACATAAAGCTTCCGAACGGAAAACAGCGCATTGAAAAATGGATTGTGCGCAAGGCATTTGAAGACATTCTTCCGCCGGACATTTGCTGGAGACAAAAAGAGCAGTTCAGCGACGGCGTAGGCTACAGCTGGATTGACACATTAAAGGAAATGACAGCGCAGAAAGTTTCGGATGCAGAATTCGCCCAGAGAGCAAAAAGATTCCCGGTAAACACTCCAGTTACAAAGGAAGAATATTACTACAGGGAAATTTTTTCAAACCTCTTCCCAAGCGAAAGCGCAGCACTTGCAGTTCCACATGAAGCCGGAGTCGCCTGCTCAACAGCAAAAGCCCTAGAATGGGACGAAGCCTGGAGCAAAATGGACGAGCCAAGCGGAAGAGCAATTAGCGGCGTTCACAACGATGCTTACAAAAACTAGTTTTAAACTGAATGTCGAATTTGTCATTATCGGGCTTGACCCTGCGATGTTTCTAAAAGAAACTCGGTCGATAATCTACAACAGATTCCTGACCGAGTTTACTGCGTAAACATCGCAGTGTCGTAGCACGGGAATGACAGTTAAGAAGCCGTTTTTTAGGCTTGTATAAAAGCTAGAATAAAAAAACGTGCAGCGCAAAATTGTAAAAATTTAATTTAGGCAAAGTCTATGGAATCAGTTTTTGAAAACCTTAAAGACACTTGCGAAGGCAAAATTGCCGCTGAAATAGAAAAACTTTATGCCGAACTTGAAAAACAGCAGTCGGAATGGTACAAAAAAACAAAATTCACTTGTCCTTCTGGCTGCGGAATGTGCTGCCACAATTTTGAGCCGGACTTAACAGAAGCCGAAGCCAACTTCATGGCACTTTGGCTTATACAAAATCAAAGGCAAACCGCGGAAAAACTTCTTGAAGAAAATGAAAATTCCGGCAAAACCTGCATCTTTTTTAATGCGGAAAGTGCCTATCACTGTTCCATTTACGGCGCGCGTCCTTTTATTTGCAGGCTTTTCGGAGCAAGCAGTTTTTACAGCAAAAACCGCTCACTTGTCTGGCGACCTTGCAAATTCTACCCGGAAGAAAAACTTTCAGCCTTTGGACTTTCCCACAGGCAATATTCAAAAGATGAAGCGAAAAAAATCTTGAGCGAAGTTCCTCCCGCAATGAGCGACATAATGGCTCAGGCAATGGCAGTCAGCCCCGAAAACGAAAGCACAGAGCCTCTGCGGAAAATCCTTCCAAGGAAAATTCAGCACATATTTTTTCTTCTCAAATGCTGCGGAAATTTTTAGCAAACGTCTTAGTCTTTGCTTCTTGTAAAAAAACGTCCAAAAATTTCTTTTGTTTTTAAAACATTTATAAAAGCGGCAGGATCACATTTTTTAAGCTCGCGGCTCAAAGGTCCAAGCTCATCCGCGGAAACAACCGTATAAAGCATCGTCTTTTCTGAATTTTTGTAGCAGCCGGTTCCAATAAATTTTGTAGCGTCATGGTTTGTAGAAGTTTTTACAACCTGATACATTTCGTCAGGCTTTTCCGTAATAATCAAAAGCGTGATTTTTTGGTAGCGTCTGTAAAGGTCGTTTAAAACTTGTGTCGAGCTGAATTGAAAAATAATCGAGTAAAGCGCTTTGTCCCAGCCAAAAAGAATTCCTGCCACAACGAGAACGCAAACATTCATTCCGAAAATCATGTTCCACATATCCATGCCTTTTTTTTCGGAAAAATAAATTGCGATAAAATCCGTTCCGCCGCTTGTAGCATCAGCATAAAGGCAGCAAGTTATGGCAAGTCCGTTTAAAATTCCGCCGAAAATCGAGCACAAAAGCAAATCGTCCGTAATTCGGATTGAAGGAATAAAATCTGTAAGAAACGAAGAAACCGCAATCATCAGCAAGGAAAAAATCGTGAATTTCTTTCCAATATATTTAAAGCTTATAAAAACCGGCACGGCATTCAGCGCAAAATACAAAACCGTATACGGAATTTGCACATTGAAAAACTTTAAAAATGCGCGCTGAATTAAAAGTGAAATTCCCGCAAATCCGCCTGGAAAAAGTTCCGCCGCATAAGCAAAAGAATTCAAGTTCATGGAAAAAATAACTGCGCCGGCAATAACAAGAATCACGCGTTTAAAAGTTGAAGGTGTCGGAATAATCGTAGTTACGTTGTTCATTCTAAAATTGTATCAATAAAATACAGTTTAGTTAAGCAAAAAAATTTGACATTCACTCCATAGCTGAATAATATAAAAAAGGGCGGCAAAGTCCCCGGTAGGTGTTTTATGGAAAAGAAGAAGTCGATTTATTTTACACTTGTTGTTATTTCGGTCGCGCTTTCGGTTGTGCTTTCGGTCTGCGTTTCGCTTGTGCTTCACAATATGATTTCAGGCGAAATTACGGGAATGAAAAAGGCTGAGCTTAGGGCAAGCTCGGACAGGATGCACGTTCTGTTCACCGCACGGCAGAAAAATCTTGAGAAAAAGCTTTCCGTGATTCAGGATAAAATTGACTGGAACAGCATTTCCTCGCAGGAAGAAATTTTCAGCCGTCTTTCCGAAGTTCAGGAAGAGGCGGAACTTTACAGCGTGATTCTTGCCAAAACTTCAGGGGAGACAATTTTTTCAGCCGGAAAAAATAATTCAGTTTCACTTGCCTCTGAAAAAAAATCCCTTTCAACTGCTGCGGGCGGAAAACTCAATTCGTGCGTTTCACTCAAAAATGACGAGGTTCTTGCAACCGCAGCCACAAGATTTCCGGCTATAAACGGAAGCGTTCTTGTGATTCAGCAGGAAATTTCAGACCACGGATGGATTTCGGAATATGGCTCCACGCTCGGATGCAGCATGAACATTTTTATAGAAGACACTTGCGTTGAAAGCTCGGACATCGATGAAAACGGCAAGCCAAAGACCGGCGGAAAAATGGGAAGCCCATTCATCATCGGCGAAGTTTACGAAAACCGCCATGTTCTTGAGCTGATTGACCGCTACAAGGGAAACGTTGCCGCAACAGTTTTCAGCCCGATTGACAGCGACGACGGAAACGCAATGCTTTATCTCGGAGTAAATTTAAAGGAACTTGAAAAAAGCTCGTCGCGCCTTACAAGCCTTGCGGTTCCAATCGTAATTGTGGCGATTCTTCTGAGCCTTGCGGTTGTCCTTTTTATAATTCTTCAGATTGTGATGAAGCCTTTGAAAAAAACTTCCGCGGCATTCAAAAACCTGAACGGAGAATCCGGCACTTCCGACTTGACAATAAAAATCGAAGCAAACAAGGAAAACGAAATCGGCGAGATGATAGATTCCGTGAACCAGTTTATCGGAACTTTGCGCGGACTTCTTGCAGACGTGAATTCGGCGGAATCTCAGCTTGAGTCAATCGGAACAAGCTTGGCTTCAACTTCACAGGAATCGGCAAGCGCAGTTTCGCAAATTATGTCGAACATTTTGAGCGTAAAAAAGCAGATTGAAAAGCAGAACAAGACGCTTGATGAAGTCCAGGGAATTCTTGACAGTTCAAGCCGCGGAATTGATTCGCTTGAAAAGAACATCGAAGACCAGTCCGCAAAAATCACCGAATCGTCTTCATTCATCGAAAAAATGGTTGCGGACATCGCGGAAATGTCGAAATCCGTCGCAAATCTTGCAGGCGAATACAAGGAGCTTATCCGTATTACTGATTCCGGAAAAACACACCAGAACGAGATGGCTGAGGAAATCAAGAACATGGCGGAGCAGTCAAAGAATCTTGCCGACGCGAACTCGGTCATTTCGCAGATTGCCTCACAGACGAACCTTCTTGCCATGAACGCCGCAATTGAAGCAGCTCATGCGGGAGAAGCCGGAAAGGGATTCAGCGTTGTTGCGGATGAAATCAGAAAGCTTGCCGAGAATTCCGCCGCACAGTCAAATTCAATCAAAAAGGAGCTTGAGACAATCGGTCAGGTAATTGCAAAGGTTGTTGAAACTTCTGAAATTTCCGTAAAGGAATTTGAAAAGATAACTGAAAAAGTCAGCTCCACCGAATCGCTTGTTCAGAATGTGGACAGCACAATGTCGCGCCAGCATGAGTCCTCAAAGCAGGTTCTGGCGAATTTGCAGGACGTGGATGATACAACTTCGACAGTTCTCAGGACCGCAAAGGAAATGTCCGCCGCAGTTGAGAATGTTGCGACCGCAGCCGGAAACCTCGATATGCTCGCCCAGCAGGTTGCAGGAAGCATGGACGAAATGTCGGAAGGCGTAAAGGAAATAAACACCTCTGCTCAGAACATTTCTGAAATGGCGCAGACAACCCACGACAGCATAAAGGTCATGGACAGCGTTCTGTCTAAATTCAAAATCTAGCGTGGTAAAAACATTTTTGCTATTGACCCCAATGTAAAATTTCAGATATAATATTTGACATTCGGGCCATTAGCTCAGTCGGTTAGAGCAGGGGACTCATAATCCCTTGGTCCTAGGTTCAAGTCCTAGATGGCCCATGGAAATGTTAGGGATACTTTGAAATATAAGTATCCTTTTTTATTTTTAAAGCAATCAACAAAAATTTCTAGGACTTGAAGCGAAATGAACGCCGACACGCAATTGCCATTCAGAATTTCAATTTTAAAGAATAAACTTTACGCCTGCGTGAACTTCTATTCCTATTTCATCAGATTTTGAAAAAAGAGCAAATACCGAATCTCTATAGCCAGATTCATATAAAGTTCCAAAGCAAGACCCGATATTCATTTCGCAACCCAAAGAAATTGCCGTTGTGAATTTTGGCGTTTTAAAAACTTTATAGTTTGCAGAAAATCCTAATTCAATGCCAGCCGCAAAAGATTTCACATTATAAGAATTTTTATTGCTTTCAAATGAAATATAGCCGCCGTAAAATCCGCCTTTTAAATCAAAGAAAAGTTTTTCAGATTTGTTGTAGCGGCCGCAAAATCCCAATGCCAAAGAAAAATCTTTTCCGTCAACTTTATCATCAAGAATTTCCCTTGTTGAGTCATCTTCCTTTATTTTAAATTTTGCTTTTCCGTAAGACAGCATTTCAAAATCAAAATAAATTCCACCTTGATATTTTGAAATTCCAGTTTGATTTTCCTGCTGATTTTCTTCGGAATCGTCATCCAATGTGTAAAAAAGCATTTTTCCAATATCTGAATCGAAAAAAATAAATAATTCCAGCCTGAAATCCAAATTCCAAAAGTTTCGTAACAGAGCCTGTATAATTATCCACATCTTCGCCGCGCACAGAAGAAAAATCAATTTGGGAATAATTAATCGGCTTTTCAATAAGATCAAAAGTAAACTGAATATTTGCAAAAGAATTGCCCGCAGCAAAAAGAGCCACAGCCAGAAGCGCAAAAATTTTTTTCATAAATAAAACTCCAATAAAATATTTTCTAAAAAATTTATAAAATCAGCGCATTTTTAGAAAAATTTTAATTCTATATTGACAAACAAAAAGATTATAAGATATAAAATAACATACGTTATTTTAGGGTAGAGTTTATATGGAAAATATCAGTTTGTCAATGTATTCAATAAGCAGCAAAATTTCATTTGCAAAAATTCACCTTTCAAATTATGCAGCTTACCGCCTAAAAAATGCAATTCAGGCAAAAACACATTTTCTTTTGTTCTTACTATTTATATATTTATTCTTAAATTCTTGATTAATATTAATATTTTATTCTAAAACGAAAATATATTAATGTTAATTACTAAAAACATATTGACAAACGATATAAATTTTATATAATTCATAAAAAACAAAGATTAAGTGTTTTTAGGAGATGAAAAATGAATCATGTATTCAAACTGCTTATCGCACTGGGACTTTTTGCTTCAAGTTTTTTTGTTCATGCGCAGACAGCACAAGACGCAATGCAGACTGACGACAATTTTGACGACATCATCATGGAAGGCGAAGGGCTTACTCTTGAGCAGGCGGCAGATCCAGAAAAAGAAGCAGTCAGCGGAGTTTCTGTTGTGATGGACAAGGAGCAGATTAAGACAACAGCACAAATTGGACTTGTTGAAGACGTTATGAGTTCCGTGCAGACAATGCCGGGCGTAACTTTCAACGGCAACTGGAACAGCGAGCCTTCAATCCGCGGAGGTTATCCACGAGAAATGCAGACTGTTCTTGACGGAGTTTACATTCTTTATCCGTGGCACTGGGGCGGCGCATATTCAATTTTTAATCCGCACATGACAGACAGCGTAAAGATGAGCAACGGCGTTTTTTCAGCGCGCTACGGACAGGCTCTTTCAGGACTAATGGAAGTGACAACTGTTCAGCCGGGCGAAGAAATTCACTTTGACTTCAACATAACTTCAATTGCGACGGATTTGTTCATTCAGCTTCCTGTAACAAAGAATTTCGGAATTTTTGCAGGCGGAAAAGTTACTTACATCGAAGGCTACATCGGAGCATACAAACTGTTCGGCGGCTCAAATGAAATCACAGACGCGCTCAAAACTGTTCCGTACATCCGCGACTTCTACACAAAAGCTTACTGGAATCCAGCGGAAAAACTGAGCCTGACTTTCAACGCATTCTACGGAAGCGATGGAGTTGGACTTGAAACAGACGACACAGATGACGGCGAACACACAACATCAGACTTTGACTTCAGCATGCAAAGCGCATTCACAGCACTGAACGCAAAATGGATTCCGACTGACAACACACAGATTAAGGCACTTGCAAGCTACAACTGGACATCCGAAGATTTGACGTACTACGGAACTGTTGACGGTGAATTTAAATACAACGATGACTTTCTTGAGCAGTACGGCTCTCTTTTAAGCGACGAGGCAAGGGCAAGCAAAAAATATCACTTGAACACACAGACCGAACGGCAAAAAGAGCGCATGACAGTTCATCAGCTTCAGGGAAAAATTGAAGGCGAAGTGGAACTTGACACAAGCAACAGAATTGCAGTCGGCGCAGAAGGATTGTGGAGCAGAAGCGACACTACGCAGAAAACAAGCGGCTGGAATGAGCAGCTCAAGGGAGATTCTGCATACCCGGACTTTTACGAATTTGACTATTCAATAAGAGACAAGGGAAACAATGTTTTCAAGTCGGCAACATTTGCGCTTTGGAATTTCGGAACAGATGCAAGCCTTTTTAGCGGAGAAGCCGGATTCCGTCTTGATGAATTCCACATAAGAAATTACAGCAATGATTTCAGCCTGAACCCGAATCCAGTTTTCAATCCAAGGGCAGTTCTGCACTACACACCGTGGCGTTACATAGATCATTTTGACAAGGTTTCATTCAGCGCGGGCTTCGGACTTTTCTCTTCTGTTCCAATGGAGCTGATAGTTGCAAGCAATGACATGGGACTTAAGGAATCGGAAGTAACTCCAAACCGGGCGATTTTTGCAGTTCTGGGAACAGATTTAAAATTCAACGATGACTGGAGCTTTAAACTTGAAGGATATTACAAGCATTATTTAAAAAGAATGTTTGTTATTGCGGACGACTCAAATCCAATGAACACAAAGCTTGACGCAAGGTTCGACGGAAAAGGTTTCACAACTGGATTCGACCTTATGCTGGAAAAGAAAAACGGCGAAAAGTGGGACGGCTATCTTTCGTACTCGTTTGTAATGGCAAGATTCAAAAATCCGTACACAAAAATGTATGACGACCAGACAACAAATTACGGAGACCCGCTTGACGAATGGTATTACCCGGACTTCCACAGATTCCACACGCTGAATGCTGTTGCAAACTTTAAATTCAAGGAGCACTGGACACTCACTGTAAAGGGAACTTTCGCAACAGGAACTCCAAAAAAAGACAGCGGCGACATTTACTGTTATCCGGCAAAACTTGAAGACGGAACTGTGATTCAGCGTTACACAAGAAACAGTTTCTACAGCGACAGTTTGCGCACGCAGATTTCATGCCCAGTTGATCTCAGGCTTGGCTACAAAAAGAAAGTCGGAAAATCATCACGGACAACGCTTGAATACTACATCGGCGCAGAAGACATCTTCCTGAATCTTTACAGTCCAAAAGGCGAAAAAGGATTCAACAGCCGCACAGGAAAAGAAGACGACAATGCGGCAAGCGCAAACTTCAACATTGGAATTCCGATGATTTCACTCGGAGTTAAAATAAGCTATTAGTCTGAATGGCGAATTTTGTAAAATGTCATTATCTGGCTTGACCAGATAATCTGCTGTACAAGATTCCCGTGTCAAGCACGAGAATGACAAATAAAAAACTGATTTTTTTTATGGGAGGAAATTATGACATTCAATTTGGTTGAACTTTTTAAGCTTGGCGGACCTTTTATGTGGGTTCTTCTTATATTCAGCATTGCGACATTCGCACTGGTTTTGGAACGCTGCATTTATCTTTTCTGGCACGACTGCAATGTTTCATCTTTAAGCAACCGAGTAAAAGAACTTTTAAGGCAAAACAAAAAAGATGAGGCGGAACAGCTTCTCTCTTCATTCAGCCGGAAAAAAACAGCCGCAACAGTTCTTTTGGCACTTTTACAGAATTCAAAATTCGGAGAGTCAAGAATGGAAAAAGCAGCAGAAAGCGAGGCTCAGGAAAGAATCCGCAGAATGGAAAACGGCTTCAATTATCTTACAGCGCTTTCTTCACTTGCGCCTCTCACAGGATTTTTGGGAACAGTTTCTGGAATGATTGGCGCGTTCAAGTCGATTGCAGACGCTACAGACGTAAATGCGCAGCTTGTCGCAGGCGGAATCTACGAAGCTTTAATTACAACAGTTTTCGGACTTATAATCGCAATTGTCGACCTTGTTGCCTACAACCTTTTTGTTCAGAAAGTCGATGTTTTTGCCGCCGAAACTTCAAAAGCCGTGAACGACATAATCCCGGAACTTCTTGGTAGCAAAAATGATTAAAAGTAAAAGACGGCCGTTTGAAGACACAAGTTCAGGCTCGCTTCAGGATTTGAGTTTTCTTTTGATTGTGTTTTTCATTGTGATTGCGGGATTCAACGTGAACAAAGGATTTGTGCTGAATCTTCCGTCAAAGGAAAAGCCAAAAGTTGTCCAGCAGAACGATCTTATGAAAGCCAGCCTGAATGCAGACGGAACTCTGATTCTCAACGGAAAAAATTCAAGCCTTGAAGAACTTTGCGCCGCATTGCAAGAAAAACAGAAAGAATGGCCGAACATGACTTTTCTTCTTTCAATAAATCCAGAAACTCCTTACCAAAATGTAGTAGATGTGATTTACGAAATAAGAAACCTTAATATAGAAAACTTCTGCTTTAAAATGGAAGGCGGCGTATGAACATAAAACGCAAAAAAAGAAAAGCAAGCATAACAACATCCTCAATGTCGGACATCGGATTTCTTCTGCTGATTTTTATAATGCTCATTTCGCTTATGAACCAGCGTTATGAAGAGCACATTGAATATTCCGAAGCAAAGCAACTGCAGAAAACCAGCCTTGAGCACAACTTTGAAATCTGGATTCAGAAAGACGGAACTGTAAGCGCAGACAAGCAGAACGTAACGCCGGAACTTTTGGAAGCGCTCGTTGTTTCCGCAATTGCCGAGCATCCCGACGTGCGCATTCACATAATTGCCGATAAAAACACGCCGTATAAATACGTGAATTCGGTTGTGTCGGTTTTGCAATCGCTTCAGCACAGAGTTGTGAGCTTTGTTGTAAAGGAGTTGTAAGATGAAAAACGCAAAATTCTGTGAGTTCTGCCAGAAATGCTACA
This sequence comes from Desulfovibrionaceae bacterium, assembly GCA_963654755.1. Lineage (GTDB taxonomy): Bacteria > Spirochaetota > Spirochaetia > Treponematales > Treponemataceae > Treponema_D. The sequence continues at coordinate 15,184 of CAVKBG010000039.1, read as the reverse complement.
AGCCGCTCATACTTATTGTAACGATTCTTCTTCACATCGGGGCGTTCTGTCTTTTTAAGGGAAAGTCTGAAAAGGAACTTAAAGAGGAAGATTTTATAGAAACAAAAGTTTTTAAGCTAGTTGATGTTCAGGAATACCTTCCGCCACCGCCAAAACCAAAATCCGCTCCAAAAAGAGAAGTTGAAGTAGCAAAACAGAAGCAGCCAAAGGCAAGTGAAAAAGTCGAAGAAAAAAAAGAGGAAGAAATCACTGAAGAGCAAAAAGAAGAAACAGAACCTGAACCATTCGAGGAATATGTTCCACAGCACAAAATTTCAAAAGCTCCAGCATTTCCTTCAAAAAAAGTTTTAAGCCGGCTTTCTTATCCGCAGATGGCAAAAAAGCAGGGAATTGAAGGCGTGGTTGTGCTTGAGCTTTTTATCGACCCAAAAGGAAAAGTTGTAAAAATCAATGTGTTAAAAGATCCCGGCCACGGATTTGCAGAAGCGGCAGTCGCGGCGTTCAACGGAATAGATTGCGTTCCGGCATTAATCAACGGAAAACCTTGCGCCGTAAGATACAGATACCCGGTCAGATTCAAGTTGACATGATATAGAAGAAATCATTCCTGTTAGAACAAAAAGCACGCCTTTGCCCTAACAGGAAATGGCTTTTGTTCAAAGAAAAACTGCCGTTGTAAATATTGATTTTTTACTGTATTCTATAAAACATGGCTTACGAAGTTACGGCGACAAGGCGTCGTCCACAGAATTTTGACAATCTTGTTGGTCAGGAATTCGTTGCAGAAACTCTCAAGAATTCAATTCAGTCAAAAAAAATAGCTCACGCATATTTGTTTTCAGGTCCAAGAGGCTGCGGAAAAACATCAACCGCAAGAATTCTTGCAAAAGCCCTGAACTGCCAGAAAGGTCCTACAGCTTTTCCGTGCGGAGAATGCGCAGCGTGCAAAGAAATAACAGCTGGCTCTTCGCTCGATGTAATTGAAATAGACGGAGCTTCAAATACAAGTGTTAACGATGTTCGCCAGATAAAGGATGAAGTTTTGTTTCCGCCGAATTCATGCAGATACAAAATTTACATAATCGATGAAGTACACATGCTTTCAACTTCGGCATTCAATGCGCTTTTAAAAACAATTGAAGAGCCGCCGCCATACTGCATTTTTATTTTTGCAACTACGGAAATCCAAAAAGTTCCAGCCACAATAAAATCAAGATGCCAGCAGTTCAACTTTAGGCTTGTTCCAATTGAAAAAGTAAAGCAGCAGCTTGCAGAAGCCGCCAGCGAACTTGGAATAAAGGCAGAAGACGAGGCGCTTTACTGGATTGCAAGAGAATCAACTGGCTCTATGAGAGATTCGTACACGCTCTTTGATCAGGTTGCAGCTTTTTCCGGCGGAGAAATCACTTACGAAAAAATCCGCGACAAACTTGGACTTGTGGGAGTTGACCGCCTTAATGAAATATTCGCTTTCTGTGTAAAAAAAGATTCAGAAAACGCGCTTTTAAAGCTTGACGAATATTTGCAGAACGGAGTAAGCATTGAGCAGCTTGTTTCAAACTGCGCGGATTATTTGCGTTCAATTCTTCTTATAAAAAGCGGCGTAAAAAAAGAATCCTTGCTTGGACAAAGCGCAGACCGTTTTTCCAAGGAAGTTCTGGATTCCTGGAATTCCGTACAGATAGAAAGAGCGCTTGGAATTTTCATGCAGCTTTACAGAGACGTGCGTTATTCTTTAAGTCCAAGATACGAATTTGAACTTGCAGTTTCAAGGCTTTGCTGGCTCAAGGATTATGTTTCCGCGGCGGAAGTAAAAAAAGCGATTGACGCTATAAAACCGATTTTGACAAATTCAAGTGCGCAAAGAAAAATCCCTGCTGAAAAAAAAAATGAGCCGGTAAATATAAATGCGCCAAGAAATTCGTTTTTATCTGTTCCCGCTCCAATTCCCACATTCAGCGCGCTGGAAGAAGACGAAGATTCTTTTTATGATGGCGGAGCTGAACCGCCTGAAAAATTTTCAGCAGAGGCAGAAACCAAGCCTTTAGAGCAAGAACCAGAAATTCCGCAGCAAAAAGAATCCGCGGCAAAAGATGTGGACACTTCGGACATAGAAAAAGTAAAAGATGCAATGATTTCTGATTTTTCTATCGATGACGCTTTGCTTGCAAGCACTTTAATGCAGACAAAAAATTGGAAACTTGAAGAAAACAAGACAAGCGCAATAAGTGAAAATCAGTTTGAGCAAATGCAGATTCAGCAGCAGGCTTTTAAAATTTCAGAATATCTTTCTAAAATTTATGGACGGACAATAAGCTTTGAAATTCATTTTGTTCCAAAAAAAGTTGAAGAAAAAAAGCAGGAAATTCCAACAGAAGTAAAAATTCTCCGGGATGTCTTTAAAGGAACTATAACCGTAGGAGCGTAACATGAAAAAAACATTCGCTTTGTTTTTATGCGCTGGCTTGTTTTTTAGCTGCGGACAAAAATCTCCTGAAATGACACTTGAAGAAATTGCGGAATACAAAAAAAATTCAGGCTCGCTTCTTCTTGAAAAAACGCTTTACAAACCATGGAAAGGCGGCGGATTTACAGACGGAACGGAAGGCGGCGAATGGCTTTCTTCAGTAAATGCAGATCCAAAAACTTTCAACCAGTACATTGCAGAACGCGATGCAGAAAGCGCGGGAATTATAAATCAGACTTTGGATTCGCTTGTAGATTATGACAATGCTGAAAAAAAATGGTTTCCAAAAGCTGCATTCTTTGAAGTTGAAACCAACAAGGAAAAAAACACGCTCACCGTCCATTACACCTTGCGTGAAAATCTTTACTGGACTTGGTACGGCTCAGACAAAAAAGTTCCTGTAACTTCTGACGATGTTGTTTTCTGGTACAACGAAATTGCAGGAGATCCGGCGTTCCAAAGCTCAGGCTACAACGGGCAGTTCGTTTCCATGCCAGACGGAAGCTCTGCGCGCATTGAATGCATAAAAATAAATGACAAGCAGTTTGACTTTGTTTTTCCGCGGATTATAGCAGATCCGCTTCTTGCCACAAACATGAATTTTTGCCCGGCTTTCATTTATAAAAAAGCAAAAGAAGAAAAAGGCGCGGAAGGCGTAAAAGATTTGTTCAAGGCTTCGTGCAATGTCCGGGAAATTCCTTCGATGGGAAGATGGTACATAGCTGAATATATTCCGGGCCAGAGAATCGTGTACAAAAAAAATCCGTACTACTGGGAAAAAGATTCGCAAGGAAAAACCACAACTTACATAGACACAAAAACTGTTCAAATTGTAGGAAATCCGCGGACTGAATATCTTTTGTTCAAGCAGGGAAAAATGGAATCCTATTCGCCTGTTCCAGAAGAAGTTGACGCTGTGATAAACGGACAAAAAGATTCTTACAAAGTTTTCCGCTCGGAAGGCTCAATTGGAACTGCAATGTGGACTTTCAATCAGAATCCAAAAAACAGAGGAAAAAATTTCTACAGCTGGTTTACAAAAAAAGAATTCCGTCAGGCAATGAGCTGCCTTTTAAATCGTGAAAGAATAATTGCGCAGACTTACCGCGGACTTGCCGAGCCAAAATACAATTTTTTTCCAAGCGTGAATCCGTACTACAACGAAGCAATCACGCTGAAATACAGATTCGACAAGGAAATGGCTTTGCGGCTTTTGTCAAAAATCGGAATAAACCAAGATTCAAACGGAACAATGTGCGATGCCTTTGGGAACGAAATTTCATTTGACCTTACAATCGCTTCATCCAGCGCAACCGCAAACGACATGGCGCAAATTGTGGCGGACGAATGTTCAAGTGTGGGAATAACCGTGAATGTGCGTCAGGTTGATTTTCAAAAACTGATTGAGCTTTTGACTTCAACTTATGACTGGCAGTCGGTGTTCATTGGTCTTGGCGCAAATATTTTTCCAACGCAAGGAAGCAACGTCTGGCCTTCAACTGGAAATTTGCATCTTTGGTATCCAGAGCAAAAAACTCCGGCAACTGAATGGGAAGCTAGAATTGACCATCTTTACAACGAAGGTTCTTTTACAAATGATTTCAATCAGGCAAAAAAAATTTGGGACGAATATCAGTCCATTATTCTTGAGCAATGCCCGATAATTTATCTTGTAAGCATGAAAACTTTTTTTGCGCTTCAAGGCAAATGGGATATTTCAAACTTTTTTTATGACAACATGAACGGAGCAATGACGGAACGGATTTTCTTGTCGCAGATTCAGTAAGGAAAAAATATGGCAGCATTTTTAAAAAAACTTTGGGAAACAATTTCTTTTCCATGGAACTACTTTAAAAAGCAAAGTCCTCTTGCATCTTTTATAACTGGCAGAATTACAACAATGGCAGTTCTTCTTTTTCTTCTGGGGCTTGCAATGTTCGCGCTCATGGAACTTGCTCCCGGAGACATAGTTGATCAGATGATGACACAGCAAATCGCATCTTCCATGAATTCAACTTCGGTTTCGTCATCGCAGATTTCAAAAGACAATAGCTTTACAACAGACCAAGGGCAGCAGCTTAGAAAAGAACTGGGACTGGACAAACCGTTTTACGCGCAGTATATGGACTGGCTGAAAAGAGTTTTTGTAAATCACGATCTTGGAATCAGTTTGATTTCCAGAACTCCCGTAAGTTTTTTGATTTTATCACGGCTTAAAAATTCAATAGTTCTGAATTTGATTTCGCTTGTTTTTATTACCTCGTTTTCTTTTTTGCTCGGAGTTTATTTTTCTAGCAAAGCCGGAACAAGAACCGATGTGGCGGCAACTTTTTTCGCGCTGTTTTTTCATGCTTTCCCGGGAATTTTGCTTTTAATTCTTTTGCAGCTTTTTGCATCGATAACCGGACTTTTTCCAGTAACAGGCTATCCGAATTTTCCATTTTCTGAAAATCCGCTGAAATTTTCGTTCAGCTATGTTCATCATATTTTTCTTCCGCTGCTTGCGTCTTTTCTTGGCGGAGTCGGAGGAACTATGAGAATGATTCGCTCAACGATGCTAGATCAAATGGGACTTCCGTACATCATGGCTCTTCGTTCCCGCGGAATTTGCGAGCGCAGAATTTATTTGAACCACGCTTTTAAAAACACGCTCAATCCGTATATAACAGGCAGCGCAAATCTTCTTGCAAGCCTTTTCAGCGGAAGCTTGATTTTGGAAATAATTTTTTCGTATCCGGGAATTGGACGGCTGATGTACGAAGCTGTAACTCAGCAGGATGTAAATCTTGTTCTAGCAAACAGCATGTTTGTTTCCGCGCTAGTTCTTGCCGGAATGATTATTTCAGACATCACACTTGCAATTGTAGATCCTAGAATCAGATATAAATAATTTTTTGGAGTGCTTTATGAAAAAATTTTTATTTACCATTGCTGCAAGCGCATTGCTTGCTTTTGTTCAAATTTCCTGCTCAACAAACAAGATTCCCACGGAAATTCCAAAGCCGTCGGTTTCATTCAATTCAATTTCATTTGTTTCGCTCGACACAGAAGGAATAACTTTAAAGTGCGACTACGCAATCAAAAACCCATACCCGGTTTCACTTTCTCTTGCAAAACTTGCGGCGGACATAACTTGCAACGGCGAAGCTTTTACAACTTTGACCGCGAACGAAGGAATCGGACTTTCAGCAAAATCCACAAAAGAAAATTCGTTCAACTTTAAAATTCCTTATGATTCAATTTTGAACTTTGCAAAAACTTTCAAGTCTGAAAAAACGCTTCCATTCAAAATAGCGGGAAACGCAACAATCGACAACATTCCACTAATTTCTTCAATAACATTGCCGTTCTCAAAAGACTTTGAAGTTCCAGTATTCAAGCCAAGCTTTTCGTTTTCAAGTCCAAAAGTTGTTCTGCCGACTGCAAAAGAAATTATTTCTTCTTTCACAAAAAGCGGAATTTCGGCAGTAAAAGCAGCAAGCGCGGCAACTTCACTGGCTTCTGGAAAACCGATTGCAGAAAATTTGCTCGACAACGTGAACATGGACGTAAAAATAAATTTCAACTTGAATGTAAAAAATGAAGGCGGAGCAGACTGGAAGTACATTTTAAATTCATGCAAAATCAGTTCAGGCGGAAAAGAACTCACAGCTCTTGACGTCGCCCAAAACGAAATAAATTCCGCAGACGGAACAATTCCGCTCACAGCCACAGTCAACACAATTACAGCCGGAAAATTTATCACGCAGATTATAAACAAGTCTGGCACAAATCCTACATTCGCGCTTGAAAGCGGCATTTCATTTCCACAGTTAAAATCGGTAACTTTGCCGTTGTCTTGCTCAAAGGAAATTCCGCTAAGCAAATTTGCCATTGGAAAATAAAACAAAATGAAGCAGCTTTTTAAATATATTACAGGACGACCAGTTGCGCTTGCCTCTTTAATTGTGATTGCCGCGATTTACATTGTCATGATTTTTGCTGAATTTTTTGCTCCGTATTCAGCGACCGCATCTTTTTCGGAAGATACTTTTCATCCTGCAAATATTGAGCTGACTTCCAAAGGTTTAAAAGTCCGTGAATTCAGAGTTCTGGAAAGCACAACTTGGCATTACGCAAAAGTAAAGGATTTGCGGCACAATCTGAAATTTTTTGTGCATGGACATAAATACAAAGTCCTTGGAATTATTCCGTGCGACCTTCATCTTTTTGGAACTGAACCTGATTCAAACGGAAACCAATACCCGGTATTTTTAATCGGAGCAGACAATTTAGGACGCGATCTTTTTTCAAGAATTGTATACGGAAGCAGAATTTCACTTACGATTGGATTTATTGCCAGCGCAGTTTCATTGGTTCTTGCAATAATTTTCGGCGGACTCGCAGGATTTTACGGCGGCTCAACAGACTGGTTTATAATGCGGTTCAGCGAATTTTTTATGCTCATTCCAAGCCTTTACCTGATTCTTTTTTTGCGTTCGCTTTTAAACACAAACATGGATTCTGGAACTTCCTACATGGTCATCACCGTAATTCTTTCTCTCGTAGGATGGCCGGGAAGCGCACGGACTTTGCGCGGAATGATTCATTCAATCAAACGTGAGGAATTTGTTCAGAACGCAGTCCTTGAAGGAACTCCATCGCTTGTAATAATTTTCAAATATATAATTCCGCAGATTGCAAGCCTTCTTATTGTAAGCACAACGCTTTCGATTCCGGGCTTTATTATGAGCGAAACAACGCTTTCGTATCTTGGACTTGGAATAAATGATCCTGCTGTAAGCTGGGGCTCACTTATAAACCGCGATATTTCCACGTTGAATAACCTTAAAAATTTTCCGTGGCTTTTAACTCCTGTGTGGCTCTTGCTTGCCGTAACGCTTGCATTTAACTTTTTAGGCGATGCCTTGCGCGATTTTTATGATCCGTTCCATTCAGTTTTTCCAACTTGGAAAAAAAAGCGGCTTGAAAAGAAAATCAAAACGCATCCTGCCCAATGCGAATTTTCAATGGCGGAACTTCAGCGTTCATTTTTAACTGTGCAAAATCTTTTTGTAACTTTTGATGTTACAACTAGAAACAAGAATATTCAGATTCAGGCTGTGCGCGGCGTGACTTTTTCAATGAAGCGCGGTGAAATTCTTGGAATTGTCGGAGAAAGCGGCTCAGGAAAATCAGTTTCAACAACGGCAATCTCAGGACTTTTGCCGGGAAACGCTTTTGTTGAAGGTAGAATTTTCTTTAAAGGCATTGAGCTTACTTCGCTTTCTCAAGATCAGTTTAGGGAATTGCGCGGAAGAAAAATCGGCTGCATTTTCCAAGAGCCCGGACGCTCGTTTGATCCGCTTCAAAGCATAGGAAACGTTTTTGCGGAAACTTTCAGGAATTCAGAGCCAGAACTTTCAAAAGAAGAATGCAAAAAACGCGCCGTGGAGCTTTTAAATGAAGTCGGACTTCCAGACGCAGAAAAACGACTCAAAAATTTTCCGCACCAGTTTTCAGGAGGACAGCTTCAAAGAATCAGCATTGCGCTTTCCCTTGCACAAGGCTGCGACCTTCTTATTGCGGACGAGCCAACAACTGCGCTCGATGTTACAATTCAGGCGCAAATCGTGGAACTTTTGGCAGATTTAAGAAACAAGCGTGGACTTTCAATAATTTTTATAAGCCACAACATCGACCTTGTAGCTTCACTTTGCGACAACATAATTGTAATGTACGGTGGACTAATCATGGAAAAAGGAACTTCCGCCCAAATCATAAAAAATCCGCGGCATCCATACACAAAAGCACTTTTAGCTTCCACACCGAAATTCGGAAGTCACTACACAGAGCAAGAACTTTCTTCTATTCCAGGAAGAGTTACAGATCCTGCTTCGCCTGAACCAGGCTGCCCATTTGCTCCAAGATGCGGCTTTAAAAAAGACGAATGCGAAAAAGAAAACTTCAAATGCTATAAAATAATATAAAAAGGGCTGTTTTTATATGAAAAAAGATATAATTTTACACGCAGAAAATCTACAAAAACACTTTGGGCTTGACGCAGGATTTTTTGCAAAGAAAAACAAGCAAGTCTATGCCGTAAATGGAGTTTCATTTGAAATTGAGCGCGGAAAAACTTACGGTCTTGTAGGCGAAAGCGGCTGCGGAAAAACAACAACAGCCCGGCTTTTAGTAAAAATGTACAATGCCGATTCTGGAAAAATATATTTCAATCCGCAGGAAAAAGAAGAGCCTGTTGAAGTCGGAAACTTGGACAAAAAAGAACTTTCCGCATACAGAGAAAAAGTAAAATACATTTTTCAAGATCCTTCCCGCTCGCTGAATCCGCGCATGACAATTGCAAGCATCTTATCGTCGCCTTTAAAATATTCATCGCATTGGCAAGGAAAAGAACAGGCACGTGAAAAAGCCGCCGCCTTGCTTGAAGAAATCGGGCTAGACAAAGCGGATTTGGACAGACGACCGCAGGAATTTTCAGGAGGACAAAGACAGCGCATTTCAATTGCACGCGGACTGATTCTTGAGCCAGAACTTTTGATTTGCGATGAAGTTGTGAGCGCGCTGGATGTTTCTGTTCAGGCGCAAATTTTGAATCTTTTACAGGATTTAAGAAAAAAACGCGGACTTTCATTTTTGTTTATTGCCCACGATTTAAAAGTTTCCTGCTATTTTTGCGACACAATCGGCGTAATGTACCGCGGAATGATTGTGGAAGAAGCCGAGGCAAAAGACCTCTACAAGGAAGCCTTGCATCCATACACGCAGACACTTTTTGCCGGAGCAGGCGGAAAATTTCAAGTTGAAAAAACAGGCGAAATGAAAACATTGCTCGAAAGCCTTTCTGGATGTCCGTTTGCACACAGATGCCCAAAAGCGCAAGAAAAATGCCGCGCAGAAATTCCGCCTTTAAATCAGATTTCAGAAAACCATAAAGTGCGCTGTTTTTTCACAGAATAAGCCTAAAAAATCCTCAAAATACTACAAAAGTATGATAATTCAACTGAATATGCGGAATTTTTAGAATTATTTTCGCTTTTGTACCCTTATTTTTAAGAATTTCCCCTTAGTTCCGCAGTTAAAAAAAGCAAAAAAAATCTGCCCCCAAGAATCACGCATAAACCGCCTGTTTATAGAATTCTTTAAATTCTGTCAAAAGCTCGTTTTATTGACTGAAAACACTACTGCTAGTATACTAAGAGCACTTGTAACACCATATATAGACATTGGTGCTTCTAAAAAAGAGGGAAAAGCATGAAAATCATCAAAAGAAGTGGTGCGGAAGCTGTTTACGACCGCAATAAAATTTCAACGGCAATAAGAAAGGCAAATGAACAAGTTAGAGAATCACAGCGCCTTAAAGAAAGCCAGATTGAATCCATTGTTGATGATATTGAAATCGAATGCCACAATTCAGGGCACGCTCTTAACGTTGAAGATATTCAAGACCTTGTTGAAAACGGAATCATGCAAAACGGAGCTTATGAAGTTGCCAAGCTTTACATAACTTACCGCTACCGCCATCAGCTTTTGCGCAAGGAAAACACAACCGACCAGCAAATAATGAGCCTTCTTGAAGAAAACAACGAAGAAGTCAAGCAGGAAAATTCAAATAAAAATCCAACTGTAGTTTCGGTGCAGCGCGACTATATGGCTGGAGAAGTCAGTAAAGACATTACACGCCGCTTTCTTTTGGATCCGGATATTTGCAAGGCACATGACGAGGGAATTATACATTTTCACGATGCGGATTATTTTGCACAGCACATGCACAACTGCGACCTTGTAAACCTTGAAGATATGCTTCAAAACGGAACTGTAATCAGCGGAACAAAAATTGACCGCCCGCATTCTTTTTCAACAGCCTGCAATATCGCCACGCAGATTATAGCTCAGGTTGCCAGCTGTCAGTACGGCGGACAAAGTATTACGCTCACTCATCTTGCTCCGTTTGTAGATGTAAGCCGCAAAAAAATCATGGCTGAAACAACAGAACTCATAAAAGCCACAGGACTTCAGGTTTCTTCCGAGCAGTTTGATTATATGGTAGAGCAGCGTGTAAAGGACGAAATCAAGCGCGGAGTTCAGACAATTCAGTATCAAGTTATAACTCTTATGACAACAAACGGCCAGGCTCCTTTTGTGACAGTTTTCATGTACTTGAATGAAGCAAAAAATGAGCAGGAAAAAGCCGACCTTGCGCTTATTATAGAAGAAGTTCTCAAGCAGCGTTATCAGGGAGTAAAAAACGAAAAAGGCGCTTGGATTACTCCAGCGTTCCCAAAACTTATTTATGTTCTTGAAAATGACAACGTAGAGCAAGGCTCGCCATATTATTACCTTTCCGAGCTTGCCGCAAAATGCACAGCGCGCAGAATGGTTCCAGACTACATCAGCGAAAAGAAAATGCTGGAGCTAAAAATCGATTCAAAAGGAAACGGAAACTGCTATCCTTGCATGGGCTGCCGTTCATTTTTAACGCCTTACTTGGACTTGACTGGAAAACCAAAATATTACGGAAGATTCAATCAGGGAGTTGTAACGCTGAATCTTGTTGATGTAGCCTGCTCTTCTGGCGGCGACATGATGAAATTTCATCAGCTTCTTCAGGAACGGCTTGAGCTTTGCCACAGAGCGCTTAGAATCCGCCACGAACGCCTCCTTGGAACAAAATCGGATGCAGCTCCAATTCTATGGCAAAACGGAGCTTTAGCGCGCTTAAAGAAAGGCGAAGTTATCGACAAGCTTTTGTACAACGGATATTCAACAATTTCCCTTGGATACGCCGGACTTTGTGAATGCGTGCGCTACATGACCGGGAAATCCCACACAGATCCAGATGCAAAGCCTTTTGCGCTCAATGTAATGAAAGCCTTGAACGAAGCCTGCAAAAAATGGAAGGAAGCCGAGCACATCGACTATTCCGTTTACGGAACTCCGCTTGAAAGCACAACTTACAAATTTGCAAAGTGCCTCAAAAAAAGATTCGGAATAATTGAAGGCGTTACAGACAAAAATTACATCACAAACAGCTATCATGTAAATGTAACAGAAAAAATCGACGCATTTACAAAACTTTCATTTGAATCTGAATTCCAAAGACTTTCGCCAGGCGGAGCAGTAAGCTACGTTGAAGTTCCGAACATGGAAAACAACATTCCGGCTGTAATGGCTCTCTTAAAGCACATTTACAACAACATAATGTATGCGGAGCTGAACACAAAAAGCGACTTCTGCCAAAAATGCGGCTACACAGGCGAAATTCAAATTGCAACAGACAGTGACGGAAAATTAATCTGGGAATGTCCAAACTGCAAAAACCACGACCAAGCCACAATGAACGTTGCAAGAAGAACCTGCGGCTACATCGGAACACAATACTGGAATCAAGGACGCACACAGGAAATAAAAGAGCGTGTGCTGCACTTATAAATGTACTACGGCGAAATTAAAAAATTCGACATTTCAAACGGAGAGGGCGTTAGAGTTTCCCTCTTTGTTTCGGGATGCAGAGTTCATTGCCCGGGCTGCTTTAACAAATGCACTTGGGATTTTCAGTACGGAAAACTTTTTACAGAAGAAACAGAAAAAGAAATAATCGAAGCTCTTTCAAAGGAATTTATTTCAGGACTTACAGTTCTTGGAGGAGAGCCGTTTGAGCCGGAAAATCAGGAAATTCTTGCGCCGTTTTTGTCAAAAGTAAAAAAAATACTTCCCAAGAAAACAATCTGGTGCTACACAGGCTACGTTTACGACAAAGACATTCTTCCTTCCGACGGAAAAAAACACTGCGCCTTTACCGAGCAATTTTTAAGCTGCGTCGATGTGCTTGTGGACGGACCTTTTATAGAAGAACTCAAGGACATTTCACTGCAATTCCGCGGCTCAAGAAATCAGCGCATACTTCATTTAAAATAAATTCAGCTACAAGCTCATAACAGCCTGAATCCATTCGCTTCTGTTTTTTACGCCGAATTTTTCATATATATGCTGAATGTGAGTTGCAACCGTGCTAGTGGCAATAAAAAGTTCCTTTGCAATTTGCTTGTTAGTCTGATTCTTTAACAAAAGCTCGGCGATTTCAATTTCCCTTGATGACAAGCCGAATTTTTTATAAGAGCAAATTCTGCTTTCTTTTGAATCAGCGGCTGGAGCAAAAGGCAAAGTTGAATTCAATTTGCTTCCAGAAGAAATTTCCGCCGTCTTGTTTATAAAATCCGTTATCGTCCTTGCAAAATCTTTTTTCACATTTACTTTTAAAGACAAAATCGAATAGACTTTTAAAAGCAGTTCAGTCTGCGAAAAAGGCTTGAAAATATAATCCACCGCGCCTTCTTTAATTGAAACACGCCGAAGCTTAGAATCCTGCACGCCAGTTAAAAATAAAAACGGAATTGTCTTTAGCTTTTCATCATTGCGGCAAACTTCAAAAAAAGCCTTTCCGTCCATAACCGGCATGACCATATCAGAAATTATCAAATCGGGAATTTCCTCTTTTATTTTTTCAAGCGCGTCCTTTCCATTGCAGGCGGCAAAAACTGCGCAGTAAGGTTTAAATATATTTTGAATATTTTCCAAAAGTGAAAGATTGTCTTCAACGCAAAGAATTTTTACACCTTGCATTATTTGCAAAAAATCATAATTTTGAAGCGCGGAAATTTTCAGTTCCTGGTCATTTTCATAAAAAAGCCGCTCCGTTTTCTGAACACAATTTTCATTAGAACCAAAAACAAATTCAAGCGGCAAGCGGGCTTCAAAAACAACTTTGTGCAAATTTTTTCCATCCTTAAAAACTGGAACACAAACCGCATTGCAATTTCCGTTGTACAATTTGCAAATCCGCCGCACAAGATTAAGCCCAATTCCCATTCCCGCAATATTTTCTGAAATATTTTTTCCGCGGAAACCAAGCGCAAAAAGCTGCTCAATATTTTGCTCCGAAATATTTTCAGAAAAATTTGAAACTTTATAAATCAGAGTTTTGCGCGAACTGTCCCATTCAATGCTTGCGGAAATTCCAGTTTTTTCCGTGGAATATTTTATCGCATTGTCAATCAAGTTTATAAAAACAGTTTCCAAAAACAAAGGAAAAACCGAAACGCAAAGCTCTTCGCCGCATGAATAAGTCCAAGAAATTTCAATTCCCTTTAACTGCGCATAAGAAATAAAATTGTCCAAACACTGCCGAAACAAATTCACAACAAAAACTTCGGATTTCATTTTTGAAGCTTCCTGAATATTTTGTTCCTGCCGCTCAAGCGAATTCACCATGAGCGCAATATTTTTTATTCTTTGTATATTTCCATTCGCGCTTTTTACGCAGGCAGAAAAATTTTTTAAAGCCCCCCCCCACGGAAACTATTTTGTTTGCAGAAATCCTTTGCAATGTTTTCCATTTCTTCAACTGAATTCTGAATAATCGTAACTGGAGCAAGAAGCTCATGCGCGGAAGATTTTAAGAAATACGAAGATTCCCTAAGCAGATTGATTTCCTTTTGCCTTTGCTTGACTTTTACAAAAATGCTTGCGCCGTAAATAAGAATGTGCGAAACAAAGCAAATGTCGTAACCAAAATAATAATCATTGTCAAAAACAGAAAGCAAACTCACATTGAATTTAAGACGCAAAAGATGCAATGACTGCCTGAAAATTATATAGACAAAAAGCGGAACCCAAGAAAAAATCAAAAGTGACGGAATATTTTTTCTTTTAAAAAATGAATGCGCAAGAAGCACACTGCAAAATGCACAGCCCAAAATTAAAAAGCAAATTGTCGCAATATACGGAATTTTCACATCGTCGCAAAATCCGTACAAAAAAATAGAAATCAGGCAGACAAATAAAATCAAGCCAAGAATTTTTTTGCATAAAATATTTTTTTCAAGCGAAAGATTTTCCAAAAACAAAATCTGCGAAAAGCAAAGTCCAACGGCGCACACAATGTAGCCAAATCTTACAAAAAACAATTTCTGGCAAAAAGCGTTCCAAATGTATGTGCAACCAAATCCTTTCATCGCAACCTGATAAAGAAAAAACGCAAAAGTCATAATGCCCATATACAAAAAAAGTTTTTCCTTTAGGCTTGCAAACAAAATAAAAAGAGCCGCCGCCGTAACAAGCATAACAACAAAAAATATTATGTGAATAAATGAAAATCGCTCTGTTTGCTCAAAAAATTGTTCCATTGCAAAAAATCGGAATGCGCATGAAGTTGAATCTGAATTTTTGATTTTTAAAAGATAACATTCATCAAAAAAATGGCCTTCGGGAATTTCAAGAAAACTTCTCCAGGATTTTATTGATTTTTGCGAATTGAAAATTGTTCTTCCCGCAACGCCGCTTTTTTTCCAGCTGCCGTTTTCAAAAACATAAAGCTCTGCGGAATCCACAATTTCAGGACCAAGGTCAAGAATTTGCGCAGGAAATTTCTGGGGACTTTTGCGGTGAACGGCGCACCAAAGATTGCCTTTTATAAATCCGGGTGAAAAACGAAATCCGCTTTTTTTACAATCGGAAGGAAATGCAAAATCAGAAGAAAGCTCATTATCCAAGCTCTGCCAATAATAAACCTGCACTGAATTTTCCTGCGCAAAGAAAAATCCGCCGCAAACAAAAAACAAAACTGATAAAACCCAACAATTCTTTTTCATCAAGAAAGCACACATAGCAAAACCCGCAAGAATTTTTTAGCAATCTTTGTTATTTTAATGGATATGG
>CAVKBG010000038.1:0-24995 GCA_963654755.1 Desulfovibrionaceae bacterium | reverse complement strand
TAATAGAGCTATGATACCCATAACAATAAAAGGAAATGCTAGCAATGCTGCCATAAGAAACCTCTGTAAAATGTATGTTTTTTTATTTTAACTGCTATTCAGTTTTTTGTATACTAAAAAAAGACTGTTGAAAAGAACATTATTTCCTTCCGAAAAAAAAATTAAATATTGATTCAACTATAAAATATTGCAAAAACGGCTCTACTTATAAATTCTTTTCAGATTCAAGCAGTTTTATAACACGTTCTTTCCATGTGAAGTAGTAATGGATAAAAAAAGTTTTTTTAATAATATTTACAAATTTGTGAAAAATATTTTGTAAATTGCTTGATTTATTTATAAAGTTGATATATATTTTACTTAGATGCTAAAAGAAAAAGAATCCAATAAGGTTCTTTCAAGCCTTAAAACGAGAGGTACATTTATGGGAGTAACGGCATTTGGAAAAATTTTAAGGAAAAGAAGAATTGATTCTTCAGAAATTCTTGGAGATATGGCAAAGCGGCTTGATGTAAGCGCGGCTTACCTTTCTTCAATTGAAAATGGTCTGCGTGAAATTCCAGACTCTTTTGTTGAAAAAATTGCAAAAGAATACGGTTTTTCAGAGGCAGAAAAACAGGAGCTTGAAGAAGCACAGGCGCAGTCAAAGGGCAGTGTGAATGTTCCTCTTGGGGAACAGAAGGATTCAAGCGAATATCTTGAGACAGCTGTAATGTTTGCCAAGGATTTTTCAAAGCTTACAGAGCAGCAGGTTAAACTGATGAAAGAGCTGCTTGAAAAGTTTCAGGCGGAATCTTCGGGAGAGAAAAATGGAAGTGGTGCGGTATGAAACACAATTAAAAGACGTAAAATATTCAGAAACTCTGGTTCTTTCTGAAAACGAAATTAAAATCACTTCTTTCTGGAGTCACTTGCTTTGCACGGCTGCCACGAACAGGAAGTTTGATCCACTCTTTGTAATGGAAAACATAATTCCTCGTTTTGACAGGACTTTCAATTACCTGATTGAACCTGAAGATTCCTGGAAACACGGAAAAGATGTGGCGGCTTTTTACAATGCGGCTCAGAATGTGATTGTTATCAGAAGCGATGTCTACGAAGGCGCGCAGAATGGAAACTGCATCGATTTGATTACGATTGCGCATGAGGTGGTGCATTGTATCCAGTCGATTATCTTGAGATTCATCAGAATGTTTGAGTGCGCGGATTTCAAAAAGGAGCTTTCAAAAATCAAGGCTGAACAGATTCAGGAGCATGAATTTCAGACTGATTCAATAATGCGGCTTTTGTTCTCTCCGGAAGAAATTACAAAGGGCAGAACACAAGAGGAAGTTTTGGACGAGTATGTGCTAAAACCTGTTATTTCGCTTCTTTGCATTCTGATAAAAAGTGTCGGAAAGCAGTTTCTGGATTTGATAAAGGAAGAAAATGTAAAAACTTCTGTCTTAACTCAGAACTTTCTTAAGGCGGTCTAAAATGAAAATATAGGAGGAAGCGGATGCACAACGGAATTGCCGATGCTCTTGCAAAAAAAAAACTTGAACCTACGCCAATAGATTCAAGCTTTGCAGAATTAAGTCAGGATATGCTTAACTCAATAACTTTGTATATCCTACTTTTTATTTTGTCTTTTTGCAAGAGCTAGAACAGCGTGCCAGTAAAACTAGATTGATAAAATTAGGCAAAAATTCAAAAGGCTCTTCACGCCATAAGCTGAAGAAGGATATGCACATGGAACACATTTCTACATTGGAAAACAGCTCATCTTTGGTGAGCATAACATTAAAAGAAAACAAATTGAAAAAAGACGGAACTTATTACGCTACTGTAACGCGTAACAAGGCAAGCTTCAGAAACATTCTTTCAGAGATTGCAGAAGAAAACAAGGGAATAGATCCGTTTATTCTGCAGTACTGCGCAATTCTTCTGCAGAAGAAAATCTTAAAGCTTCTTGAACAGGGAAAGGCCGTGAACATTCTTGACCTTGGAACTATATACATTGCAATGGAAGTTTCTGCAAAGTCAAAAACTGAAGTTTCACAAAATGGAAAGTTCAAGGTAAAATTTTCCCCTACAAAGCTAACAAACTCTTCTTTGCAGAATCTTAACATTGACAAAATTGTCTACAACGACAAGTCCCCTGAAATTGATTCTGTAGCTGACATCAGTTCAGAAGAAGAGAATGTTCTTTTGCTAGGCGAACCGGCAAGAATAACTGGCGCAAACCTTAAGCTTGGCAGTGAAGAAAGCGGAATCTACTTTGCGGCCGTTGGCTCAGACGAAAATCTTGAGGAGCCTTCTGCCTGGACAAGGGTTGACGATTCAAAAGTATTCCGCAACAAGCCTGCAGAACTGAATTTTTTTGTGCCTCAAACTTTGGATTCCTCAAAAAATTACAGAATCGTAATAAAGACAAACTACATTTCTGCAAGCGTTACCCGCAAGGAATTTTTAGAGTCCGTAAGCAACACTGTAAAAATAAAAGAATAACAACGTTGTAGAAAACTCAAAGTTTGCCCTGTTCTTTCATAATTCGTTGTGCTAGAACTGGGAATTTTTATTTTTTATCCGTCATACATTTTATAGAAAATTTCCCAATTCCCATGCTATAATAATATTTACCTTAACTGTCATTCTCGTGCTTGACACGGGAATCTTGTGCAGCAGGAATAATGATATTAAATTTAATTCACATCTCTTTTTCAGGAGCCGCCTGTGCAGAATTATACGCTTGAAGCCGCCGCAAAAAAACAAAATGAAATTCAGGAAAGTTTAAAATCACAACAGCAGAAATTTCTGCTTCCTGCTTTCCATGCGTTTTCTCCTGCGGGATGGTGCAACGACCCGAACGGCTTTTCGTTTTTCGGCGGAAAGTGCCATCTGTTTTTTCAGTACCATCCGTATTCAGCGCAGTGGGGGCCGATGCACTGGGGACATTTTTGCACTTCGGATTTTGTTCGCTGGGAAATTCTTGAGCCTGCGCTTGCTCCTGATTCTGCTTCGGATTGCGAAGGCTGCTTTTCCGGCACAGCGATTGAATTTGAAGACCGGCACATTATTGCGTACACTGGAGTTTCCAAAAATGAAAAAGGCGAAATGTTGCAGAACCAGTGCTTGGCGGAAGGCGATGGTCTTTGCTACAAAAAGTTTCCAAAGAATCCTGTGATTAGTGCGGCAGATGTTCCATTTGAATTTCAAAAAGGCGATTTTCGAGATCCAAAGTTGTGGCGTAAGGACGGAAAATTTTACATGGCGTGTGTTCTCAAAATGCCAGACGGAAAAGGCTCTCTTGTCTGCTTCCGCTCTGAAAATCTTTTTGACTGGAAGTTTGTTTCTGTGATTGACAAGAGCAGCGGAAAAAGCGGAATGTGGGAGTGTCCCGATATTTTTAAATTGGGCGGAAAGGATGTTGTGATTTTTTCTCCGCAGGAAATGAAAGCTGATTTTGATAACGGACTTCACGACGGAAACAACAGCGTCTATATGACAGGAATTCTCAAATATCCTGAATTTATTTTTGAGCGTGAAATGCGGACTGAAAATTCTCTTGACTTTGCGCAGATTGACGGTGGAATTGATTTCTATGCACCGCAGACTTGCCTTGCTCCTGACGGACGAAGAATCATGATTGCCTGGATGCAAAACTGGGAATCGTATATCACACCCAAAAATTATCTTTGGTCTGGAATGATAACTTTTCCGCGTGAGCTTGAATTGAAGAACGGAAAGCTTTTTCAGAATCCTGCACGCGAACTTTTTTCATATAGAAAAAAATGTGAAGGCGGAGTTGTTTGTGGAACTTCTGGATTTGTAAAAAATAAATTTTTACATGGCGACATTGAGCTTGAACTTTTTTCTGATTTTAAAAATTCTGCGGACTGCAAAAAGTCAAATGAAGAATTTTCGCTTGTGTTAAGCAGAAATGTTTCTGACAAAAAATTTTCCGTAGAATTTACTTGCGACTTTGCAGAACAAACGCTTTTCTTTGACCGAAGAAATTCTGTTGACGGAGGAGGAAAAATAAATTTCCGAAAAATGAAACTTCAGCCGTCTTTGTTCAGCAATGAAAAATCAGCCCACGGAAAAAAGATTTCCCTGCGAATTTTAATCGATACTTGCTCCATGGAAGTTTTTGTTAATGGCGGAGAGGCGGCGTTCACAAATGCGTTTTTTCTTATGCCTGCGCCACAGCTTTCTGTAGATGAAGAAAATCCTGCAACGCTTGAAATGTCAGTTTCTGAAAATGTCCGCGCGGAATATAAAGTTTTTGAAATTTAAATTATGGAGATTTGCAAAATGAAAGATTATGATGTTGTTGCGTTGGGAGAACTTCTTGTTGATTTTACGCAGAATGGAATGAGCGCGCAGGGCAACTGGCTTATGGAGGCGAATCCTGGCGGAGCTCCGTGCAATGTTCTTGCGATGCTTGCAAAACTTGGGCATTCAGTTTCGTTTGTGGGAAAGGTTGGAGACGATATGTTTGGAAAAATGCTCCAGTCAAAAATTTCAAGCCTTGGAATCGGAACTGAAAATCTTGTGTTTTCAAAAAAGTACAAAACAACGCTCGCTTTTGTTCACACTTCAAATGACGGCGACAGAAGTTTTTCGTTCTATAGAAATCAAGGCGCGGATTCAATGCTTGAAAAATCTGAAATTAAATCAGAGTTGATTTCAGCCGCGAAAATATTTCACTTTGGAACTTTGTCAATGACAAACGAAATCTGCTTTGATGCGACTAAGGCTGCGCTTGAGTTTGCAAAAAATTCTAGCGTGCTTCGTTCGTTTGATCCGAATCTAAGGCTTGCGCTTTGGGAAAATGAAAATCAGGCAAAAGAAAAAATTTTGTTCGGACTTTCAGAATGTGAAATTTTAAAGATTGCATCAGAAGAACTTGAATTTATTTCAGGCAAAAAAAATATTTCCGATGGCGTAAACTGGCTTCGCTCAAAATTCAGCATTCCGCTGATTACAGTTACCAAGGGCAAGGACGGAAGCGAAGCGTTTTACTCTGACGGAAAAAATTCCTTGCACGAAACAGCTGAAACATTTTCAAATGTAAAAACAATCGACACGACTGGAGCAGGCGACACATTTTGCGCTTGTGTCCTGCACGAAATTCTTTGCAATGGATATGAAAATTTTTCTTCGGAGCGTCTGCAAAAAATGCTTGTATTTGCAAATGCCGCTTCATCGCTTATAACCACAAAAAAAGGCTCGCTTTCAGTAATGCCCTCCCATGCGGAAATTGAGCAGCTTGTAAAGAATTCTAGTGTACAAAGTGAATAGAAAAATTTTTTATAAGGTTTTTGGAAATGTTCATTTCTTCCCTTGCAATTCTGGTGGAAAGTGCTATTATTTATATAGCAGTTATATAGGAGATTTTTAATTTTTTATTCGCCAGTTTGCTTTGCAGGGGAGGGCTTGTGAAGTCCAACATTCTTACAGATTTTTTGAACGACCATTTCGTTTTGTTTACAAGCGTTCTCTCCGGGATTCTTTGCGCGCTTTATGTGTGGAAAGGTTTTAGCGAAGGATTTTTCGCCGGAACTTGGATTGTTGCCTTAATGAATTTTCTTTACATTCCAACTGCGGCTTTTTTCAAGCGGAAATGTTTTTCTTATTTTTATCTTATCTATTCAATGATTCTTGTTTTTATGATTGCGTTTGAAAAAACTTTTTTGTTCAACAATTTTACGGCTCTGTTTATTGTTTGCATCGTAATTATGATAAAGCCCAAGGTAAAATATATTGCCATGTCGCTTTATTTTGCGGCGGTATGTGTTGCTTTTTCTATAAACGGTGAAAGTGTATTTCATTTTCTGATTCACATTGCCCGCAGCATTTGGTTTGTCGGAAGCGTTTTCTTTGTTCTTGGAAATCAGTTTGAACGCAAGCGGCTTGTTCTTTATGAAGATGAAGTGAAAATTCTTGAGCAGCTTTGCGATGGAAAAATCTACCAAAAAGAAGTTGAAGGCTTCAGTGAAAATACCGTGTACAGAAAACTAAAGGCGGCACGTGAACGCAACGGAAACATTACTCGTGAGCAGCTAATCGCTTTGTTCAAAAAAGAGCGCATGAGAAGAAAATCATCAGAGAAAATATTCCGCCAGATTTAGTTTCCATGCTGTATCTTTTTATTGCCGTCCGCCAAGTTCTTTATCAAGCGCATAAAGACCTTCTGGTGTTGAGCCGAACATTTTGTATTTATCTATAAGCTCCTTTGCTTTTTGCTCTTCTTCAAGCTGTTCGTTTATAAACCAGTTCAAGAAATTTTTTGCAAACAGATTTTTTTCTTTTTCAGCCTGAAAGTAAAGCGTGGTTATAAGATTTGTTACGTACTCCTCGTGCTCAAGGCTTTGGTTTAGAACTTGAGAAATTGTTTCCGGCTTGTTCTTTGGCGCGCCAATCGGCATGAGTTCCACCGGCTGATTTACTTTGCACAAGTAGTCGTAAATTTTCATTGCGTGTTCTTCCTCTTCTCTTGCCTGCTGCTTGTACCATTCAGAAAATCCTGCAAGCCCTTTCATGTCAAAAAAAGCCGCAAAGCCAAGATAGATGTAAGCTGATTCAAATTCTTTTTGAATTTGTGTGTTCAGCATTGAAGTTAAAGTTGTGGTCGTGTTCATAAAAATCCTCCGTGAAATTTAATATTCCGTTTTCCAAAGTCTGTGAATGTTGCAATATTCATAAGCGGCTTCAACTCGTTCTCCGGTCATAACAGCAAAATCTACGCTTGGAGAATTTCCGGGACGAAGCCATTTTTGCTGGATTCCTTTATCAGTCTGAAGCAAAATCCATTCGATGTAATGCTCTGCTTCCGACGGATGAAACTTTGAACCTACAGTAACAGAAACTGTGTTTCCTGCAACTTTGATTACAGGAATGTGTTTTTCCGTAGAGCCGTCTGTTGTTCCTGGAACAAGTTCTTGCATTGCTTCACCGCAGCAAACTGTTGGAACTCCAGAGTCCTTTACGATGGCAATGATTTTTCCGCAGTGTCTGCAATAATAAAATTTCAACTGCATATAGACCTCCAAAGATTTTGCAAAGCTGGATTGAAAAATAACTGCATTTTTTTTGCGCCTGTCATTTTTCTTTTGCCTTGCGTTTACGCTTTTAAGATACCACAAAAAAATCCTGTGTAAACAAAAAACGTCCGCAAACAGTCATCAAAAAATCACCAATGGTATGGTGAGAGAAAAATTTTATTATTGTTATTAAATAAGCAGTTTAAGTTAATAAATTTATGAAGCGGGGAATATTGATTTTAAGAATTTATTGGCTGATTTTCCTTAAAACTCAATATCTGCAATGCCAAATGCGTAGCGTTCTACTGATTCATTTTTTTCTCCTTGCATTTTCTTTAGGAAAATATTACATTTGCGTTGCGCAGTTTATGATTCCTCATAACTCTCCTGCGCTTTATAAATTAAAATTCTTATGGAGGCTGGCGGTTTGTTTCCGCTGACATTTTATGAAAAAATTCTTTTCTTTTGTTTCCCACGAAGCTGACGATTTTAAAATCCTTTTGAGAAACATTCCTTCACTTACAGTTTCAATTTTTATTTTGTCCGTTGTCTGTGCAAATCTTATGGCGAACAAAGAACTTGTAAGTTTTAAGTATGTTGCGCTTGACTGCGGATTTGCGTTCAGCTGGATTATGTTTTTGTGCATGGATGTAATTTGCAAAAGATGGGGAGCGAAGGCGGCGATAAAAATTTCACTTGTTGCTCTTGCCGCGAATCTTTTTATTTGCGTTTCATTTTCCTTGCTTGCAAAAACTCCGGGAAAGTGGGGCGAATTTTATGCTTCTGAAAATTCACTTGTCAATGATGCGCTCAATGCGACTTTTGCTGGCTCCTGGTATGTTGTGCTCGGCTCATCTGTTGCGTTTGTTTCGTCATCAGTTGTAAACGCTTTGCTTAATTGCGCAATCGGAAAGTTTTTAAACTCGGACGGATTTTTTTCATTTGCATCTCGCTCCTATATTTCAACTGCAATAGCGCAGCTTGTTGACAATTTTATTTTTGCCACAATTGTTTCAAAAGTTTTCTTTGGCTGGACTTGGATTCAAGTTTTTGTGTGTTCGGCGATTGGCGCAGGCTTTGAGCTTTTGGGCGAAATCTTTTTTTCCGGCGTGGGATATAAAGTTGTCCGCCAGTGGGAAAAAGAAAAAGTCGGGCAGGAATATATTGAATACAAAAAGGCTAGGAAAAGATGAAAGTTTTAATCACAGGAACGAGCAGGGGAATTGGCAGGGCGTGCGCTTTAAAATTTCTTGCTGAAAAAAATGAAGTCATCGGACTTGACGTGCGCCCTGATTCTATAAGCGGCGATTCTTCTGTAGAAAATTCAGAATATTATAAACATTTTATCTGCGACATTTCAAAAGAAAATTCCCTTCCTGAAATAAGCGGAATTGAAATTCTTGTGAACAATGCAGGAATTCAAACTGCTAGCAATTTCAGCATTGATGATATAAAAGTGAACCTTGTTGGGACAATGGCTGTTACAGAAAAATATGCGTTTCAGAAAAAAATAAAATCTGTTTTATTTAATGCCTCTGTTTCTGCTCTTACAGGAAATGAGTTTGCTTCTTATGCTGCGTCAAAGGCTGGAGTTGTGGGCTACATGAAAAACTGCGCGATTCGGCTTGCCAATGAATACCGGGCGACTTGCAATGCCTTGTGTTTCGGCGGAATTCTCACGGAACTGAATGAGCCTGTTGTTCAAGATAAATCGCTTTGGAAAAAAATCATGGATGTAACTCCGCTAAAACGCTGGGCAACCGCAGAAGAAGCCGCTGACTGGATTTACTTTATGACAGCGGTAAACAAATTCTGTACAGGACAGGCAATAGACATTTCCGGCGGAGAACGCAACTGCGCCGACTTGTTTGTTTGGTAGAATTGAATTATGCATATTATGTGATAAAAAAATATAGAAAATTTTTTTTAATGTGATATAATATCTATGAAAATTTTTGGAGGTTTGTGTATGCCATATTCTGTAGTCGCTGAAAAATTAAAAAGTGTTCCTGAATATTACATGGATGAAGTTTCAGAATTTTTGGATTTTTTGTTATTTAGGACTCGGGAAGAAAAAGCTAAAAATGGACTTGATAAAGCTATCGCAGAAGTTGAACAAGGCGATGTAGAAGTTTTTAATTCTTTTGATGACTTTAAGTCTGCAATGTCAAAAAAAATTCCTCGTGAAGGTTGTGTGGAAGCATTTTGCAAAATGCACAAAAATAAAGATGACATAATGGAATACATTTCATAATTCTTTTTAGTTGACTTGCTGGTATTTTCAATGCTAAATTTTAAGAATGAGATTTTCATCTAGTTGTTTTATCCGCTGTTTTTTATTTGTGCTTTTGTTTTTTCCTTGCTTTGGATTTTCGTTTTCACCATTCAATTTAAAATGCGAAGAGCCTGAGTTGCTTTCATTATTTAAAACGGCTTACCCTGATATTCAGTTTAAAAGCGAATACAATGCGTTTGCGGGCGACTGGAAAATTTCACTTTCGCTTGGCGAGAGAACTGCGGAATTTTTCTGGGCGGACGGAATGTTTTTGCCTGAATCAGAAATCGAAAATAAAAATCTGTACAATTCTTTTCTATATAAGTATGATTTTGTTCTGCGTGATCCGGCGGATTTTACAGATGAGGACATTGAAAGAATCAGGCAGTTCAGTTCTCCAGAAAACAGAACAAGCGGCAAAGGAACGCCTCCATTTTTTTACGATTTTGTGTATGACTGCAAAACAAGAGTTTCGCTTGAGCAGCACATAAAAAAAATCCCGTTTCTTGGAAAAAGATCAAATGCGCATGAACGTCTTAGAGAGCCTCTTGCAAAAGTTGAAAAGGAAATTCTTGAAGCTTCAAAGTCTGATGCGGAAGTAAAAAAATTTTTAGATACACTTTTAAGTGCGGACAGTTATTCTTGGCGGAATATAAGCGATTCTGGCAACCGTTCGTTTCATAGCCTTGGACTTGCGCTTGACTTGCTTCCGAGAGGATGGAATCAGAAAAATGTGTACTGGGCCTGGAGGCGAGATATTGACGGCGACAACTGGATGAAACTTCCGCTTGAAAGAAGATGGATGCCGCCGCAAAAGGTGATTGAGATTTTTGAAAACAATGGATTTTTATGGGGCGGAAAGTGGGCAATCTGGGACAATATGCACTTTGAATATCGCCCAGAAGTTATTCTTTTCAGCAGATTATCAACCGAGTTTCTTTCAGAAACATCGCAGGGTCAAGCCCGATAATGACAGTAAAATACAAATTAGAAAGTTTTACTTTCCTAGCTCCAGAATGCTTTCTTTTATTGCGTTTGTGTCGGTAAGAAGTTTTTCTGTGCGTTCCTTTACTGTTTGAGTAAGTTCGCGCATTGTTCCTACTGCCTGCAAAAGCTGCTTTCCGCCTTCGTTCTGTTCGGAAATTGCACGGCGCACAGTCTGTTCCTGTTCAACTACAGTTCCAGAAAGCTGCACAACTTCGGAAAATTCTTTTTGAACATCTCCAGTGTCCTTGAAAGTTGCGTCGATTAGCTGCTTTACATTTTTTAGAACATCAGAAATTTTACGCGCTTCCGAGCCTGAATTTTCAGCGAGCTTTCTTATTTCGTCTGCTACAACTGCAAATCCGCGTCCGGAATCTCCTGCGTGGGCGGCTTCGATTGCTGCGTTCATGGCAAGAAGATTTGTCTGGCTTGCAATTTTCTGAATGACGCTGCTCATTTCGCTAAGTCCGTTTGAGTTTTCTTCAATCTTGGAAACAAGCTCGGCTACATTTTCAATTCCCGCCATTCCTTTTCTTGTTGCTCCGTCAAGAAGTCCAACGGATTCTGCGTTGTGTTCAAGAATTGAATTTATAGAATTTATGTTTGCAATCATTTCTTCAACAGCGGAAGATGAAGTTGAAACGCTTTCTGTCATATCGCGCGCGGCATCTGTCAAAGTCTGGACATCGCGTCCGTTTTCTGTAAGTTTTTCAGCTCCGGCTTCAACAACTTTTCGTACCGACTGCTTTACTTCATCCTGATGCTGCTCGTTCATTATGTCTTTTAAAATGTTTGTATAATGAGTGCAGTTTTCTGGGCGGTTCAAGCCGTTGTAAATTGCAACTGCCATCTGCTCGCAGTCTTCATATCCGCAAGCTCCGCAGTTTAAAATGTCCGCCTTTGTTTTTTTTGTGCATATCTCTGTAGATTTTCTGAATTTCTTCCTGTGAAGGCTCTTTGATTTTCTGGCGGAAATATGCGCTTCTGTCAACATAAGTTCTGTCGTAAAGTCCGGGCTTCCAAAATTCGTCAATTGCCTTGTTCAGCTTTTTTAGAGCGGATTTTTGGCTGTGCCCTTTTTTTGCCCAGTATGAGCGGCGGTCATGCATTCGGTTTTCTACGAACGATTCCATTTCGTCAAGGTGCATTCCCTGATTTGTAGTTCCAGCTCCTTCGTTGCAGCCGTTTTCGCAGTTAAGGCAGTCAACTAAAGTAAAGCACGGCTTTTTGTTTTTATTCGTTTCTGAAAATTTTGCAAGGTAATGAAAGACTTTTGGGTTGCCTTCGATTTTGCGCGTCTTTTCTGAAATGCCCGGAACAAAGCGTTCTGCGGTTCTCATAAGTCCGCCCGGAGTTGAATAAAGAACTCCACGTTCTGCGGCAGGATTTTCGTATTCAACTTTTGGAAATGAATCGAGCTTGAGATTTTTTTCTTCCATATATTTTTGGATTGAACGCATTGTTACGTTGTAGTCGCACACTCCAGTTTCATCGAATTCACGACGCTTTGCATAGCACGGTGAAATCGCCGCGATTTTATATCCGCTGTATTTTGCATAAAATTCTTTTATCATTTTTGCGCAGTGAAGCATCGGGCTGTCGGCAGGCGCAAGATATTTTATGAGCTCTGGACGGTAAGTTTCAATGAACGAAACGAGCGCAGGACAAGGCTGGGAAATTACGCAGTCTGGATTTTTATTTTTAATATATTCAACATAAGATTTTGTTGTAAGCTCCGCGCCAAAACTTACATCAAAAACTGCTTCCACACCAAGTGATTTTAGAAATCCGTTCAGTTCAAGGTCTTTTCCACGGAAACTAACGATTGCAGCCGGAGCTACAATTGCTACAATTTTTTCACCTTTTTTAAGAGAGTCAAAGAAAAGTTCTGAATCGTCAATTCCTTTTCTTGCTCCGTGAGTGCAGGCTTCAATGCAAGAACCGCATCCTATGCAAAGATTTTCGTCAAAGGCAACGTGGTCTCCTGCTCCGTTGTTGCACATTTTTACAGGACACACCGCAATGCATCTTTGGCAGTTTACGCATTTTTCTTTGTCCACGGAAATTACTGAACGATATTTTCCAGTTTGTGTGTTTAGATTTTTTGTCATGTTGAACTCGGTTAAAAGTGATTTAGAGAATCTGGTTTCGGCTAGTATCTAACGAAAACGGTTTTTCGTCAACTATATAATTATGCGGGGGGGGGCTTGCCAATAACAAAAAATTAATCTTTGTGTTGCTTGAAACAAATTTTTGATTCAATAAAATATATTCCATGTTGAACGAAAATAAATTGACGGCTGCGAATGATTTTACGTCCGGCCCGATTCTTTCAAAGATGTTGCGCTTTATGGTTCCGATTTTGGGCGCGCTGATTCTTCAGGCTGCTTATGGCGCGGTGGATATTATGGTCGTGGGAAGATTCGGAACTACGGAAGGAATTTCTGGTGTTTCCACTGGCTCAAATATAATGAACCTTTTTACATTTGTTCTTGCGGGCTTTGCAACTTCTGTTACAGTTCTTATCGCAAAATATCTGGGCGAAAAAAATCCTGAAAAAATCAGCCGAGTTATTGGAGGCTCTATAGTTTTCTTTTTGTGCGCGGGAATTATTTTTACTGTTTGCCTTGTTGTTTTTGCACGCCCAATCGCACTTCTTATGCAGGCGCCTTCCGAAGCAATTAACCATACTGTTCAGTATATAAGAATTTGCGGAGCCGGATTTATTTTTATTCTTGCGTACAATTTAATCAGCGCAGTTTTCCGCGGACTGGGAGATTCAAAAAGTCCTTTGCTTTTTGTTGGAATTGCTTGCGCCGTGAACATTGCAGGCGACCTTGTTTTGATTGCAGGATTTAAAATGAATGTTGCCGGAGCTGCCATTGCGACTGTTGTGGCACAGGCAGTTTCCGTTGTGCTTTCTATAATCATAATCAGAAGAAAAAAACTCGTGCATATAAATAGAAAAGATTTGCGCTTTAACGAGGAGCTGCGCGGAATAATAAAGATTGGAATTCCCATTGGATTTCAGGAACTTTTGACTCAAATATCTTTTATGTGCCTTGTTGCGTTTATAAATCGTCTTGGACTTGAAGCCTCTTCTGGCTACGGAGTTGCAAATAAAATTGTTGCGTTTGTAATGCTTGTTCCAAGTTCTCTCATGCAGTCAATGTCCAGTTTTGTTTCGCAGAATGTGGGCGCAAAAAATGAAAGGCGGGCAACGAAGTCTATGCTTACAGGAATGGCGATTGGCGCGCTTATAGGAATTTTTGTTTTCATTATGATTTTCTTTAAAGGCGATTTTGTGTCTTCTATTTTTACTGACAACGAAAATGTAATCCGCCGTTCATTTGAATACTTGCGCGGATTTGCAATTGAAGCTGTTGTAACTTCTGTTCTGTTCAGTTTTATCGGCTACTTTAACGGACACGGCGCAACGATGCTTGTTATGATTCAGGGACTTGCCCAGTCTTTTCTTGTTCGTCTTCCGATGTCGTACATAATGTCTGTTCAGCCGGATGCGAGCCTTTCAATGATTGGACTTGCTGCTCCTACAGCCACAGTTTTTGGAATCGCCTTGAATCTTGCGTTCTTTATTTTTTATCAGAAAAAACTTAATATAAAAGGCAATGAAAACAAAGAAAGCTGAATTTTTTTCCATTGCATTTTTCTTGCTTCTAGTGAATGCGACTTTTCTTTATGCGGAAGATGAAGTGCGCCATAATCCCTGGTCGCTAATAATCTACCGCCCCGAAAATAGCTATCAGATAAACGAAACCCGCTGCTACTTGAAGCTCGAAGATGCCGACACTGGCGAAGATGTAACTTACACAAAAGCCAAGGCGAACTATTCCTGGATAAGCGAGCCGAAAAAAGGAATTCCTTATGAGCGTTCTTATTATCTTTGCGGCGGAATGGCGATGCATCTTCTTTTAAGGAAGGGAAGATACAAAATCAGTTTTTTCACTCCCAAGGAAAAAGTTTTTGGGCAAGGACTTTCAAGGGAACTTTTAGAAAAGGACTGGAACTCAAACACTTTTTTATACGATACAGAAAATCCTGCAAAAGTAATCTTTGTAAGCCCCACCGCCAATGAAAATGGCTTCTATAACGGCGGCTGGCACATTGACTGCAAAGCCCCAAAGTTCTTCAAATTCACCAAGCCGGAAAAATTCTAAATTAGTTTTTTATATTTTCTTGACAGATATATCTGAACGATAGATAATGTATATATGATAAAGTCATTTGCAGATTCTGAAACTGAAAAAATCTGGAATGGAAAAAAATCAAAAAAGTTTCCGTCTGAAATTCATAAAAGGGTATTTGCAAAGTTGTTGATAATCAATTCAGCGGAAAATGAAGATGACTTGAGGATTCCTCCAGGAAATAAATTTGAGCATCTGCAAGGAAACTTAAAGGATTACTGTTCCATAAGAATAAATAGCCAGTGGAGGCTAATGTTCAAGTTTCAAAACAACGAAGCTTATGAACTTCAAATTGTGGATTACCACTAAAAACGGAGGCTTGCTATGTCTGAAAGATTTGAATTGCCAACAGCAGGAGAAATTCTTATAGAAGAATTCCTTGAACCATTAAATATCACGCCTTATAGACTTTCAAAAGATTTAGGTGTTTCGTCTAGCACAATTTTGGATTTGGTTCATGGAAAACGAAAGATAACTGTAGAAATGTCTTTACGTCTTGCAAAATATTTTGGAACAACATCAAAATTTTGGCTCAATTTACAAAATGAACTGGATTTGCGAGAGGCTGAAATCAAACTGGAAGAAGATTTAAAGAAAATCCCAGCCTGCAAGCAGATTGCATAGCGTTTCACACTTTTATTTCAATCTTTGCTCCGAATGGCAGGAACGAAAGCTTTACGAGTTTAAAGCACTGAAGCCCGAGCGGAATCCCGATGATTGTGCAGCAGAACACAATTCCCGCCGCTAAATATCCAAGCGCAAGTTCAAGTCCGCCAAAAATAATCCAAAGAATGTTTAGAATAACCGAACTTGTTTTTGTTCCAAGCAAAATATTTTTTCCGAACGGAAAGAACGAAACGCAAGACAGCTTAAAGCATTGGATTCCTACAGGAATGCCGACAATTGTAATGCACCAAAGCAGACCTATAGCAAGCCAGGCAAGCCCGGAAATAAATCCGTAGAGTATAAACCAAACAATATTTCCAAGAAATCTAAAAATATTCATATAAACCTTCTGCTATGCGCTGATTATTTTTCCATCGGAAATTTTTATCACGTGGTCTGCCATGTTTACGATTTTTGCGTCATGCGTTGAAAAAATAAAAGTTGTCTCAAGCTCCTTGTTTAGGTTTTTCATAAGCTCAAGAATCTGGTCTCCGTTTTTTGAGTCCAAGTTTGCGGTCGGCTCATCGGCAAGAATTACCGGGGCTTTTGTTGCCAGCGCGCGCGCAATTGCCACCCTTTGTCTTTGTCCGCCAGAAAGCTCTGAAGGCTTGTGGTTTTTCCAGGCTGAAAGTCCGACTGTCTCAATCAGAAATTCAATCCACTCATCAAGCTCTTTTTTGTTCATGGTTTCGGTTGCGAATGAAGGTCCGAGCGTAAGCGGAAGCTCCACGTTTTCCCTTACATTTAAAACTGAAATCAAATTGAATGTCTGAAAAATAAATCCGAGGTTTTTTCTTCTAAGAACTGTGAGCTTTTTGTCCAGCGAGGCGGAAAGTTTTGTGTCTTCGGAAAGCTTGGTTTGCGCGTAAATGTCGTTTCCGTTTAAAAGCAGAGTGCCGGAAGTGGGCAGGTCAACAAGTCCGATTATGTTCAGAAGCGTGGACTTTCCAGAGCCGGACGAGCCGGAAATCGCCGCGAATTCGCCTTTCTTTATTGAAAAAGAAGCCTTGTCCACGGCCTTTACAATTACTTTGTCCATCTTGTAGTTTTTGGAAATATCTTTAAGCTCAATCAGATTCATTGCAACAGTATAGCAGTTTTAATCATAAAATTCCACAGGAATTTTTCAGTACGCCTGTGCTTGCGGATGCGTTCAGTTCGTTATTGAGTAAAACTCTTTCAGTCGGTATAATCTGCGTATCTAGTTTGAATATTTTTATTCTATTTATAGAGGTTATATTTATTATGGAAAACAAAGAGGTTCGGGTTCGTTATGCGCCTTCTCCTACGGGGCTGCAGCATATCGGCGGTGTGCGTACTGCGCTTTTTAATTATCTTTTTGCAAGGTCTAAGGGCGGAAAATTCATTCTTCGACTTGAGGATACTGACCGCACAAGATACGATGAAAAATACGTGAAGAATCTTTACGACACGATGGCTTGGCTTGGAATCGACTGGGACGAAGGCGGAGACAAGGGCGGCGAGTATGGTCCTTATGTTCAGAGCGAAAGGTTCGAGCTTTACAAAAAGTATGCGCAGGAGCTTGTTGAAAAAGGCGAGGCTTACTATTGCTTCTGCGATTCAGAGCGTCTTGAGCGAATCCGCAAGATTCAGACTGAAAACAAGATGCCACCGGGATACGACAGGAACTGCCGCCATCTTACAGAAGAAGAAGTTAAGGCGAATCTTGCCGCCGGAAAACCTTACGTTATAAGGCTTAAAGTTCCGCTTGAAGGCGAGACAAAGTTTACAGACCATCTTCTTGGCGACATTGTTTGGAAGAACGAAGACATTTCCCCTGATCCGGTTCTTTTAAAGAGCGACGGATTTCCGACATATCACCTTGCGAATATTGTTGACGACCACCTGATGAAGATAAGCCACGTTATGCGTGCCCAGGAATGGATTCCTTCAACTCCGCTTCATGTTCAGATGTACAGGGCGTTCGGCTGGGAGCATCCTGAATTCTGCCATCTGCCAATGGTTAACGGTTCAGACGGAAAGAAACTTTCAAAGCGCCACGGCTCAACTTCGCTTAACGAGTTCCGTGCAAGAGGCTACCTTCCGCAGGCAATTGTAAACTATGTGGCTCTTTTGGGCTGCTCTTATGAGGACGGACGCGACATCTACAGTCTTGACGAGCTTGCCGCAAATTTTAAGCTTGAGCATTTGAACAAGGCTCCTGCTGTTTTTGACTACAAGAAGCTTGAATGGTACAACGGTCAGTATATCCGCGCTTTGTCTGACGAGGAGCTTTACAAGTGGACATTGCCGTTTATAACAGGAACTGGAGATGCTTCCCTTGAAATCAATCCTGAAAATCCGCAGCCTAAACCAAAGGTTGGTCCTGAATATTCTGGAGTTGCGCTTGGAAGCGACGGCGAGCCTGTTTGCGTGGACTCTTCAATGAACATGACGAGCGCAGATGTGAAGAAAAAACTTTTGGAACTTATGCCGCTTATAAAGGAACGTCTGCACTTCCTTACAGATGCCGCTGAAATGGTTCGCTTTATGTTTACAGAGCCTGCTGTTCCTGCAAAGTCCGAAATTATTCCAAAGAAACTTGACGAGGCAAAGACAAAGGAAGTTCTTGAAAAAGCGAAGTCTTTTGTTTCTGAAATCTTTGGAATGAGCCACGATGATGCGGAAGCCCTTGCAAAAAAATATGCCGAGGAGCTTGGAATAAAACTTGGCGACTTTATGATGCCTGTGCGCATGGCTGTTACAGGAAGCCGCATTTCTCCGCCGCTTATTGGCTCAATCTGGATTCTTGGAAAAGAAAAAGCCTGCGAGCGCGTTGAAAAAACACTTGCAGCTTTCTAGACCTTAGATTGCATAAAGGACAGCCCGGATGAAAATGTCCGGGCTGTTTTTTTTTGAGTTGTTAGCAATAAAAACTTATTTCTCCAAAATATTCTTTCCATTTTGAAACAATTTCAAACGCGCGAGCCTCTATCGTTTTTCTGATAATATTCAGCTTATGATTTGGAATGTTTGATTTGTTATGAGCGATTAAAGTCTTTAAATCTTTTGTTATCCAAATTTTTGTTGCATTTTCAGAAGGCACACCTTCACAAACATGAACGTGAATCGGTTCAAGAGGATTTGACTCTGAAAACCAAATAAAAACAATATATCCGCCTATTTTAAAAACCTGCGGCATTATCAAAGCCTCCTGAACGAGCTAATTCAATTATAATATGGGCAGTGCTTTCTAAAAATTCCTGAAAATATTCTATTTGCTTATCAGAAAAACCTTCTTTTTTTGTCCAGGTATAAGAAGGCAGCCAGCACTCTGCGGAGTTAAATCCGTTTTCAATAGGTTGTTCAAAATAGACTTTTACTTGTTCTTTGCCATCTTTTTGCATCGCCTCTGAGTGGGCAATTCCAGTTCCGTCATTCAATGTCATAAAATTGTACATCATTTTGAATGCCTCCTTGCTTGATATAAATATACCATTGATTTTTTTTATTTTCTATAATTTTATTTTTTTGTGCGCTTTGTCTTGTCTGTTCACGGCTGATGGCAAGTTTCTTGAATTTTCAGTGCTTGTTCATCACATAATGTAAAAAAGATCAAGCCGCTTAAACGGAAAGTATTCTTTAATGAATAGTTTTTGCCAGCTTTAAGGGGTTTCGCAAATTTATTGGATGTGTTATAAATTTTCTAAAACTTTACATTTGGGCTATATAGAGTATTTTATAAAATAGATTATTGAAACAAGTTGCAAGAATGAAATTAGAAGAATTTATTACAATTCCTGAATGTCAAGTTTTATAATTAAATGTCATTATCGGGCTTGACCCTGCAATGTTTCTGAAAGAAACTCGGGTGATAATCCGCTGGCAAGATTGCTAACCGAGTTTGCTATGCAAACATCGCAGTGTCAAGCACGGCAATGACAGCCTTGTTAGCGTAGGAATAACTGTTTAGTAGCTGTTTTTATAAAAACTCGACATTCGACCTATTATTTCTTTTATGATTTAAATATCAACATGCAGAAATATATAAAATTTTGTGATAAAACAAAAAAGAGATAAAAAATGAAATTAAAAATCTGCTTGCTTTTAATTATTATGAGTTTAATACTAAGTTGCAAGAACAATAAAAAATCAATACCGAAAATTAAATATGATATTTCAAAAGAAACTATAAATATATCAAGCCAAGATGATTTATTTCAAAATTTATTAAATTTAGTTTCTATTGAAAAATATAAAGATGAGAGTGTTTCAAAAATAGGTATTTTTTCTATTATAAATTTATTCGACAATGAAGCCATTATTGATAATTTTGAAAGCTATCTTTCTAATCAAGAGAAAGATATTTATATTGGCATATATACTTTATTGGAACCGCAGAAAGAATTTGTTAGAATAGATGACAATGAGCAGCTGTTTTATCAATATTTTACTATTGTAAATTTTGATGAAAATAGACGGATGCTAATTACATTTTGGAAATACAATCCAAAATGTAATAATAAATTTGAATACGTTTTCGAAAATAAAAATAAAAGAGTAAAAATATTAATGGAGAAAAAAGATGCCGCAAGCTATACCATTACAAGAAGTTAGAGTGATAGGTGTTTGCGGCAAATGGAAAGTGAAAAAATTGGTATTCATATAAAGATAAACCTAATACAGGAGCTTTTGGAATATTGGTATTTTATTTGCCAGCGCTTCAGCAAGGAGATTTTATAAAATGAAAAAATTGATTTTAGCTATAACTTTATTCTATGCATTGCTGATGCCTTCTTTTTCACAAAAAGAATATGACTCGTACCTGCTGGAGAAATTTGCGGAATTGACAGCGGATTATAACGAGGGGGAACGCCATTACGACCAAAAGGAATACGAAAAAGCGATAGAGGCCTATACAAAAGTCTTTTGCAACGCCTCATTTCATTATGGCCGTGAAGAGTGGCGAGTTGCGGAACGCAAAAAAGAAATTGAAGATGAATTTGGCCCGCAATTTGACAGCGTAGGAGAAATAAAGCTTTATTATTTTTCTCTTTACAATATCGCCTGCTGCTATTCCCGCATGAAAGACTTTAATAAAGCGAAGGAATATCTTCTGTATGCAATTTATGCAGGCTACCCTTATCTAAACCATATTTACAATGACGCGGACCTGAAAGAATTTTTCTTATCTGATGACTCCCTAAGATTGCAGATTGAGAAAATTTACAACGAGGGAAATTCCAAGTCCCTGGTTATGGATAAAAGATTTGACTATGACTATATCGGGGATTCAGCACTTGGTTTTAATGAAGACTACGTTATTCTTTCTTTTGACGACTCGATGACACAACATACGGATGGAAGAATGAAAGACTTAAAAATGAGGGGAAGGTATGAAGTAAAAAACTATCATATAGTAATGCATTTTGACAGAGAGACATATTTTCAGCCTGATTTTTGGGCCACCGCGCTAGGAGCAGGAGGCGGCGTAACATGCTATTCTTCATACGATCCCTATCCGGTATATAAAGACACATCGTATGACCTAACATTGAACTGGTTTTATGATTACTTGCGCTGGAAACTAAAACTGGACTTTGATTTTGCTTATTATGGGGTATATGCAGAACTGTACTTTTATGGCTCTGAGTTCAAGTATGAATGGGAGGAAAAAGATTATACTGAGCTAAGAAAAAAGCGGAATGAAGGAATAGACCCTTCGGCAGGAAAAATAAAAAGAACCAAGGAAGAGATAGCAGCCTCCGCAAAAAAGAGAAGGCAGAAAGTTTTGGATTATATTGAGAAAGTCGGCATGGATGACAGCACTGTCTTTGTTGTCCCTGATGGAACAAAAGAATTGATTGGTTCTAGCTGGACAGACATAGAAATTCCAGCTGGTGTTGTCGCTGTACTGATTCCAGAAGGAGTAGAAGTTATAGATTATATGTTTCCAGACACTGTGAAATATATAAATCTGCCTTCCACATTAAGGGAAATCGGCTGTCTTTTCTATAAATTTTCAGAAATGAAAATTCTTGAGCTTCCCGAGAATATCGAATCTATTAGTGGCGAACTCTTTTCTTCCTATTATGGTACATCAGAAAATTCAGAATATGATAATTCAACATTTAACTCGCTTGTTCTTAGCAGAAGGGTTTATGTCCCTGGATGGTCTGAAACTCCGCCTTCTGAAGAGTGGCATCAGGAATGGGATAAAAACTGTTGCTCTCATTTTGGTGAATATGAAGAATAGTTCCATTACGATAAGCGTGAAGTTATATAGCTCCGACATAGACAATATCAATGGACGGTTAGATGAAGTATTTTAAATTGATATGCATAACTTTGATGTTAATCTTCATTTCATGTTCCTCATATAAAGACAGTTATGATATTCGTGTTGCTTCTTCTGATGATTCCTTTTGCATTACAGGTGATGATGTTTTATCAAAAAAAACTATTATAGGAATAATCCTTATACATTGAGAAAATCAGACGCAAAGTTTAAGCGGACTGTAAATGGAGGTATTTCATGGGAAGATGTAAGTCCAACTTTTTAGCATTTTTGTTTTTGATTTTTGTTGCACCAATTTCATTTGCCTTTTCAAATAATTTTAGCCTTGTATGTGGAACTTGGGTAAAATTTAATAGAATTACAAAAGACCTCGATTTTTGTTTATCTATAGAAAAATTAAGTGAAGAAGAATATTTTATTGTCTATACAACTAAAGGAATTAACTATACTGGAGATATTTATGGTGTAGCAACTATATATGATGAAAACAAGTTAATATATAAAAAAAATTCCTATGATAAGTATTTCATCTATTATGAAAAAGACGAAGATGTGATTTTTGTATTATGGAATCATGAAATTCCTGACGATGTTTATTACGATGTAAAACTCGAGCGGGTTTTAAAAATTCTTGGTCCTGATGCATTGACTGAAGAAGATAATGAAAAAATTGAGAAAGAACAGCTAATGAATTCGGTAAGAAATTATTTCAAATCTATCAATTAAGACTAATCAAAGGTCGTGACAAATGCAAGAGGAGGACAGAGCTACCATAATTTTGGACTAGCTTTTGACCTTACAGTTTATGATAAAGATAATAAAAAAACATGGAAACAAGATTCTGAAGAATGGAAAAAAGTAATTGCCGAGGGCAAAAATCAAGGTTTTGAAGCTGGTGCAGAATGGGCAGATTTCCCAGACTTGCCCCATTTCCAAAAGACTTTTGGATTAACAACTAAACAGTTAAGAACTAAAAAAGAAAAAGATGAAACAAAGGATGGCTATGTCAATGTTAAATAAAAAAATAGTTATAGTTTTGTTAGTATTTTTATCTTGTATGAATATTTTTTCTTTAAAAAAGTATTCAGAACTTAACGGTTATACAAAATTTGAATATGATTTAGCGGATTATATTTCAAATGCAAATGGAATTGGTGAAGTATACATAAATACAGAAAGAACCGATAATCAGGTTGAGCTTTATTTCTATTCTTCCTTATATAAAATTCACTATTCAATTACTTTTTCAGATAGAAAGTTTTCTGGTTATGCAGAAAAATTTACTTATATAGAATTTCAGAAAATAAAGATATTTTTTCTATAAAAGATACAGAGAAAAATATAGAATTTTCATTAAATGATTCACGGGCAAAAATTGAAAAATTATATCATATAACAGAAATAAACCAAGATTTCGTTTCAACTAAAGGTCTTGAAATTTACTTTATCAATGGTAGAATTTTGTCTATAGATATTCAATCGTCATGTTATAAATTGAGCGGAAATATAAGTGTTGGAATTTCAATAAAAGAATTATATAAAATTTATAATCGACAACCTGATTTTGCAGGGAAATTTGACGATGAAAGTTTTTTTTATGATTATTATTATCCATTAAGAACAGAATCTCCATGGAAAGAACCCCGGAATGTGCTTAGATTCATCTATCAAGATGAAAAAATAAAAGAGATTGTTCTTTTCTACACAGAATGATGTAATTGTATATACAAAGTAACTTAGTTTTGGAGAGACATAAAAACTTCGACTGATATTTTTGCAGGAACAGGAAAAATTGTAGAAAATTTATCCGAAGTAGAAAAATTAGATGCTAGAAAAGGAACAAATGATTATATGGGAACAACACTTGGATGTATAAGAATTTGCAATTTAGATGTTTATTTGATTGTTGATGTTCTATACAACTATCTGAATGTTAAAGGTAATATTGAATTGGAGGTAAAATAAAATGAATAAGAAATTTTTTATTTGTTTTTTATTCTTTTCTCTTATGTATACTATTTATTGTTCGGAATATGCTACAATTTTGGAAAATAAACTTACTTTTTTTTCAGAACAAGGAAGAACTTCAATTGATAAAAAAAGTGTATTAAAATTTGATAAAGATGGTTATTTATCTTCAGTTATATCAGATGATATTAATATTACTATTAATCACAAAGGGGCTTCTTATGATTTATTTTTTCAAGATAATGAAGAATCATGGCATCAGAGAATGGTACATGAAGATGATTGTTGGAGATGGTTTAATGATAATAAATTGATTTGCAATATTTATTATTCAAATTCTAAAAAATATATTAATTCTGATAGTACAAATTATACTATAGAGATACAAACGATAAATAATCAAATTATTATAAATCTTGGAACAGGGCGGAAGTTTGTATTGGATATGGATACAAAAAATACTCCTGTTTTTGATAACTCTCGGGAAAATTCAAAATTAAAAAGAATTAATAATACATATATTTTTACAGATTATTTTGATGTCTGTTCTACAAATTATAGGATAGAGAATCCGCCTTTTTATTTGGATTATTCACAAATTGCCTTTTTGGTGCCTGTTCTATTTCATATTGATTATAATTTCTATCCTTTTATAACTAGTTTTATAAATCAGTGTTATGATAGTGTTTATCATTCCACCTCTTACCTTACTGAGGGCACGACAACCTACGAGCCGGAGCACCTGCAGCGCAAGGATGGGCTGCCGTGGGCAAGCGGCAACGGAAAGGGGATTGGAGATATAATATCAATAAAAGAATTCGAGCATGAGAATCCAGAGACCTTGATAATCATGAATGGCTATCAGGATGCGAATCATCCCGATTACTACGAGAAAAACAGCCGCGTAAAGACTCTGAAAATCACAAACCAGCAGACGAAGAAATCAAAAGCAGTAACCATCAGCGACACAAAAGAAGAGCAGAGGTTTTCCTTGTCTGAACTTGGAAAAGGCGGTGAATATAATTTTGAAATCCTTGATATATACAACGGAAACAAATATGACGACTTGTGCATACAATATCTGGTTGTTGAATAATTCAGGTTGTTTTTGTACGGGATCTGAAAAAGGGCTTGAGGAGCTTTCAGAGATGAGGATTCCGGCACGCAAAGCATTCCTTAATAGTGCAGAATATGAAATAAAAAGAATTGAAAAACTAAAATCTGAAATTAATGAGAAAGTTTTTCAAACTGAAATAGAGTATTTAAGATTCCTTGAAAGGCAGATAAAAATGATTACTGAAGAAATACGCTTAAATAAACTCAGAGACAATCAGCAACTTAATGAAATAAGATATTATACTTCTCAACATGCAAGGTTAAAAGATTGGAAAGATACTAGATCTTCAAAATCTCCATCTAATTATCATAATATAGACTATCATAAATTATTTGAGGAACAAAAATGAAAACATGGCAGAAATATCTATTTATCTACATACCGACCCTGTAAAATTTTCTGTGTAAATGGCTGAAAATATGATACTCTAGGAGGAGCATATGACAGCCAAAAGAAACAAAAAAGAAAAGGATGCAATCGATCTGATGCTTGA
>CAVKBG010000037.1:0-25799 GCA_963654755.1 Desulfovibrionaceae bacterium | reverse complement strand
GTCATTATCGGGCTTGACCCTGCGATGTTTCTGAAAGAAACTCGGTTGATAATCTATTGAAATTTTTCAACAGATTCCCGTGTCGTAGCACGGGAATGACACTTAAATGACTGTTCTTTTCAACATTCAGGCTATTTAGGCTTTATCCAAACCGTAAAACAACAATCTATTATCAAAATCTAGCATAAAATCGTTAGATTTTCTCAATTCGTGTGGCAAAATACATTTTGACAAAAAAAACGCACCTTTGAAGCTAAAAGCTCCAAAGGTGCAAAATTGGAGGAAAGTTATTCAGACTAAAATTTATTTACAATTCTGCAGCTATTTCCGCTTAAGATATTTTATGCTGTCAAGCGCAACCGCCGCAATAATTATAAATCCTTTAAATACAAACTGAAGATTCGTGTCAATTCCAAGGAATGTAAGGCAGTAAGTAAGGCTTGTGAATATTATAACACCAAGAACTGCGCCGCCGATTTTTCCTATTCCGCCGTTAAATGAAATTCCACCGACAACACAAGCAGCAATCGCATCAAGTTCATAGCCCTGCCCTGTTCCTGCGCTGGCGTTTGCCTTGAAAGCTTCAAAGAACGCGCCGAATCCATAGAAAATTCCAGCCATAATAAACACGCCCAAAGTTACCTTGAACACACTGATTCCGCTCACACTTGCTGATTCTGCGTTTCCGCCTACGGCATACATATTTTTTCCGAATGTTGTTTTGTTCCAGATAAACCAGGCGACAACAATTGCAATTGCGGCAGGAATAATCAATTTAGGGAATGTAACAAGCTCGCCGTTTATAACTCCAAGAACCCATCTTCCGCCGAAAACATCCTTGATTCCGCTGTCAATTGAGCCGACTGGAGTTCCGCTTGTTCCAAAGAACAAAAGTCCGTAGATAATAAGCTGTGTTGCAAGAGTTGAAATAAACGGATGAATCTTGAGCCTTGCTGAAAAAACGCCGGCAAACGCGCTGAAAAGCACACAAAGGAACACAGAAGAAAACAAAGCCATGATTACACGGACTGCCATAGGAATCACAGTAAAATCCCAAGGTCCCATTCCAAAGAAAGTGACAATATTCTGTCCCGGATGAAGCACAAGTCCTGTAACAACCGCGCCAAGAGCAACCATTCGGCCTACGCTCAAATCAGTTCCGGCAAGAAGAATAAGCCCCGCAACTCCAAGCGCATAGAACATACGGGTTGAAGACTGCTCAAGGATTGTAAAGATATTCGGAAGGGAAAGAAGATTTCCGTTTCCAGAAAGAGGAGCCAGAATAATGCAGACTATAAAGAACACAAGAATTGCAAGGTAAAGTCCGTTGTCAAGGAAAAACTTTGAAAGCTTGAACTTATAAATGTAGTCATTCAAGTTAAGCACAAAGTCTTCTGAAAACTTGTTTTTTCCGTTGCGGAGGCTTCTGTTTTTTTGAACATGATTTACAAAAGCCTGATTTTTTGCGTCCTTGCATCTTCCAACTGCGGAAGACAAACGGCTTTTTGCGTCAAACAAAGAAGATTTTGTTTCATATTTAAGAGTTGCAATTTCTTCTTTTAAAGCGGCGGAATCCATTCCAGAAGATTTCAGCTTGCTTTCTTTTTCAGCGGATTCAGATTTTATCTTTAATACTTCCTGCGCAAAATCCTGCTTATGCTTTGCAATGGATTCATTTTCAGCCTGAACAACCTGAGCGATGTATTCCTTTGAAATCGTGTTCGCATAGGCAACGGCTTCTTTTTCAACACGGATTTCTTCCGCCTTGTTTTTTACCGCGACTTCCTTGGCTTTTTCAATTCCAGCTTTTTTTTCTGAAATGAGACGCTGTTTTTCGGCAGAATCAATCATCTTACTTTTTTTCAGCGAGAAAATTTCCTGCTTTAAATCGGCGATTTTATTTACTCCGTCCTTGCGAAGATTATGCAGAGTTTTGGAATATCCGCGGAGTTTTTCGTCTTCATCCAAAGACTTTATTTCTGCAACAGATGCTTTTTCGTTCATTTGCTTGCTCCTAGTAATCATAAGTATTTTGCAGAAAGTCTAAGCAAGGCTTCCTGATCCGTTTCTTTTGTATTTACAATTCCTGCAAGGCGGTGGTTAGACATAACGGCGATTCTGTTTGTAATGCCCAAGATTTCAGGCATTTCGCTTGAAACAACGATTATTGTCTTTCCTTCTTTCGCCATGTTTATAATCAGCTGATAGATTTCGTACTTTGCGCCAACATCGATTCCGCGAGTAGGCTCGTCAAGCAAAAACACCTGCGGCTGCCGCTCAAGCCATTTTCCGATTATAACTTTCTGCTGGTTTCCGCCGCTAAGAGAACTTATAAGCTCGTCCGCTGAAACGCATTTTGTGTGCATGGTTTTTATTTCGCGGTTGGCGGCTTCCTGCATCTTGCGGTTTGAAAGCACTCCGAATGTCTTGTAGCTGTCGAGATTCGTAATTGTTGTGTTGAACTGAATTGTGTCTTTTCCGAACATTCCATTCAGCTTGCGTTCCTCGGTAACAAGCGCAAAACTATAGTCCATTGCGTCCTTGCTGTTTTTAAAATGAAGCTTTTTTCCGTTCATTATAATTTCGCCGGAAGCGATTGTCCTGATTCCGAACAAAGATTCCAAAAGCTCGCTGCGACCAGCTCCAACAAGTCCGTACAGTCCGAAGATTTCGCCTTTTTTTACCGTAAACGAAATATCTTCAAGAACTGGCTCGTACTTTGTGGTAAGTCCGCGGACCTCAAGGAAATCCTCGCCCGGAACATTATCTACATCCGGGAAACGCTTGTCCAAAGAGCGGCCGACCATTGCAGAAATAAGCTCATTCATGTCGGTTGAGTCAACAGGCTTTGAAAGAATCATCTTTCCGTCCCGAAGAACAGCAACTTCATTGCAAATTTGGAAAATTTCATCCATCTTGTGCGAAATATAAACAAACGAAACTCCCTTGCTTCTAAGGTCGTCTACTATAGAAAAAAGCTTGCTAACCTCGCGCTCCGTAAGTGAAGATGTAGGCTCGTCAAGAACTATTATTTTTGCGTCGTAAGAAACCGCCTTTGCAATTTCCACCATCTGCCTTTGGGAAACAGACATTGTGCGCATAATGGTCTTTGGATTCACATTCATGCTAAGCGAAGCAAAAAGGCTGTTCGCTTCCTTGAGCATCTTAGCTTCGTCAACAATTCCCGCCCTTGTTGGATAGCGGCCAAGAAAAAGGTTGTCTGTAACGGTTCGGTCAAGGCACTGGTTAAGCTCCTGATGCACCATGGCGACTCCATTTTCAAGAGCTTCCTTTGGATTCTTAAAGTTTATGGGCTTTCCCAAAAGCGAAATTGAACCTTCATCCTTTGCGTAAATACCAAAAAGGCATTTCATCATTGTGGATTTTCCGGCTCCGTTTTCGCCCATAAGCCCCAGAACAGTGCCTTTTTTTACAGTAAGATTTATACCGTCAAGGACCTTGTTCTTTGCAAATGATTTTGAAAGATTTTTTATTTCCAGAACTATATCGTCCATAACGCTCCTCTTTCATCTGCTTAAAAAATGGGGATGTCCCAAAAGTATCTTTTCTGTCATTTTCGGGCTTGACCCGAAAATCTAAATGCATATATTGCAATCATTTAGAGATTGCCGTATCAAGTACGACAATGACATTTAGAACTTATTAGACATCCCCAATCTTAAAAAAATCAAATACCTTCTGAAAGTCAGGCTGAACTTTTCATCCAGCCTAAAAATTAAACTTTAGTACTTGAGCTTGTCTGTGTAGTCTCTTCCAGAGTTTGTCTTAACCATGTTGATTGCATAAGCATCGTAGTTGTTAAGGTTTGTGAATCTGTCAAGACAGCTGGACTCGTTCTGTCCGTCTCCCTGAACTACTGTAAGGTCAATGTTCAAGAGTGGAGCATAATACTGCAAAGCCGGAAGATAAGAAGATGAAAGGAAGTTGTCCGCTGAGTTGTAAATTGTAAGCAAAACTTTCTTTGAAGGAGCAGATGATTTTTTCACGCCTGAATCGCGGTTTCCAGCTGTGTACTGCTGCCAGTTTTCGCTGTTTACGCCTGAGTTTTCAGCAAGCAAAGCCTTTGTTGAAGCGACATACTGAACTGGAGCAGAAATCTTATTTCCATAAGAATCCGGCTCTGAAATTCCTTTCTTGTAA
The DNA here is from genome assembly GCA_963654755.1 of Desulfovibrionaceae bacterium. Taxonomy (GTDB): domain Bacteria; phylum Spirochaetota; class Spirochaetia; order Treponematales; family Treponemataceae; genus Treponema_D. Next base: position 21,638 of record CAVKBG010000037.1, on the reverse strand, counting down.
ACATCTTCGCCTGTAAGTCCATCAAGAAGATTGCGCAAAACCTGAAGAGTTGCTGTTGCCTGTGCATCTACGTTCTGGGAAACAGTTCCTGTGAGTTTTCCAGCGCCGATTGCCTCGATTGCGTCTGCGTTTGCGTCATATCCGAATACAGGAACTCCAGCCGGATAGTTTGAAGCCTGAAGACATCCCATTGCCATTCCGTCGTTGTTAGAAACTACCATATCAAGCTGATTTCCGAACTTTGTAGCCCAGCCACCCATTGCCTCTGTAGCAGCATTTGCATTCCAAGTAGAACCGTCAGTTCCAGTCATTGCCTTTCCTTCAAGCTCAACAACTTTCATTGTTTTTCCGCCTACAGAAATAGAGCCTTCCTTTACTTTTCCAGGATCTGTAGAGCCGTTCCAAGTTCCAAGAGCCTTGCGGATTCCTTCTGTACGAGCCTTAGAGTCATTGTGTCCGACATCGCCAATGCAAAGAACATATCCGAGGATTCCGTCTCCGTTGCGGTCAATAACAGCAGGATCTGCGGAAGCAAGATAGTCAGCAATAAGTTTTCCCTGAACAGCACCGCCTCCAGCAGCATCAAAGCCAACGTAATAAGTCTTGCTGTTCCAGTTCATTGTAGCCATATCAATTTCGCCAGTCGTAGGATCAGAAGGCTGCCTGTTAAAGAAAACAAGCGGCTTGTCTTTGTTCATTACAACATCTCCGCCAGCCTTAGAGCATCCAGTAAAAACCGCTCCGCCAATCAAAGCCATGCCAAGCACAGCGCAAACTGTTTTTTTCATATTTTTTTCCTCCAAAAAAAATATCTGAACACAACTATTTATGTGTTCGTTAACACTATAATCAATATATAAACCCGTTCTTTGCATTTGTCAAACAAATTCTTTTATAAATTTTAGTTATAAACGCGCCTGAAAAAAGTGATTTTTATGCACAAAAACAAAGAAAAATAATACTATAGTTCCAAAAATCAGCTCAAAATTACTACGATTTTCACCGGCAAAACTTTTTTGCATAAAACAATTGAAAATTATTTGCGCCCCGAAAAAAACAATGCTAAAATGTGTACGTCAACACGTTTTGACAAAAACAAGAGGCGGCTATGACAATAACAGAAATAGCAAAAAAATCAGGCGTTTCAATTGGAACCGTGGACAGAGTTCTGCACAACAGAGGAAAAGTATCTGAAAAAACAAAACTCGCGGTAGAAGCCGTAATCGAAAAATACGGATACACGCCGAATCCGCTTGCCCGCACATTAAAAAAGAACAAGCCTTTCGTTATTGGCGTTTTAATGCCTCCTCCCGGCACTGGAAGCGGCTACTGGGAAATGATTTTCAAGGGAATGAAAGAAGCGGAGTCAGAGCTTTCTGCATTCGGAATAAAGCTTGAATTTGAATATTTTGACAGAACTGAATCCGGCTCAATGACGAATGCCTCACAAAAGCTTTTTGAAAAGAACTTGCAGGCCTTGATAACAGTTCCAATCGTTCCGTATGAAGCCGAGGAAATACTCAGCCAGATAAAAGTTCCGTACATTTTCGTAGATTCCCCGCTGCCAAAAGCAAATCCGGTTATTACAATTGCGCAGAATCCATACAGAGGCGGACAATGCGCAGGGCACATAATGAAGCTCTTAAAATCAAACGGAAAATTTTCTGTGCTTCGTTTTTACAAGGATTCATATAATCTTTTGGAACGTCTAAGAGGATTCACGGATTATTTCAAGCACGACACAAGCTGCCAAGTCATTGAAACAATCTGTCCAAACGGCTCAAACCAAGGAATTTTCAATTTTCTGGACAATTTGTTCAAATCCGAGCCTGAAATAAACGGAATATTCGCAACTCACACAGAAGGCTTTATAATCGGACAATATCTTAGCTACACAAACAGAAAAAACAAAGTCGCCCTGATAAGCTACGATATGCAGGAACAAAACAGAAACGGACTTATGACCGGAAACATAGACTGCGTGATTTCCCAGCGTCCAGAATACCAAGGCTACACAAGCGTGAACGAAATTTTCAAGAGCAAAGTTCTTCTTCAAGAAATTCCGCAGAGAATTTTTGTTCCTATCGATGTGATTTTCAAGGAAAACGCCGGCGAATACAATCCCGTAAAATCGTAAAAAAAAAGCTATACACCGTGCAGACAATACACGGCATATAGCTAAAAAAGCATTTTTACATTAAGACAAATTAGCCTACAGTTACAGAAACTTTAACCTGCTTTGCGCCGTTGTCGGCAACAACTGTAGTTCCGTTTGCTTTTCCGCCAGAAACAACTTCAACTTTTACATCTCCGTCGTTTTTGTTGTTCTTTACACTGATTATGTATTCAACTCCGCGGAATTTGCGTGTCATTTCAGCAGTCTTTACGTGCTCCGGAAGACGAGGCTCCACAACAAGTCCTTCATAGCTTGGACGAAGTCCGCAAAGATACTGGCTCAATGCAACAAAGTTCCAGGCAGCAGTTCCTGTAAGCCAAGAATTCTTTGCTTCACCTTCGCGGCGAGCTTCTTTTCCTGCAACCATCTGGCTGTAAACATAAGGCTCTGTGCGGTGGATGTCTGAAATTTCTTCAACGTAAGCTGGAGCAATCTTCTTGTAATGCTCGAACGCATCCTGAGGACGTCCGTTTACAACTTCACCGATAATTACCCAAGGATTGTTGTGGCAGAAAATTCCTCCGTTCTCTTTGTATCCAGGCGGATAAGAAGAAACTTCACCAAGCTCAATGTGGTAATCCTGATATGCAGGCCAGCAGATTACGATTCCGTACTTTGAATCAAGATATTTCTTTACGCTGTCAAGAGATTTTTCTGGATAGCCTTTGTCTTTTCCGACTTTTGCCATTGTTCCGAATCCCTGCGACTCAATAAAGATTTTTCCGTCCTTGCATTCGTGTGAGCCAATCTTGTTTCCAGCATCGTCATAGGCGCGGACATACCATTCTCCGTCCCATCCAGCTGTACAGATTGCCTCTTCCATTTTTTTGGCGGCTTCTTCTGCAAACTTAGCTTCCTCTTCATCTCCCTGAAGGCGGCACATCGCGGCATAGTCTGGAGTTACATATACAAACATTTCCGCAATCATTACGGATTCAGCGTTCTTGCCTTCCTTGTTTGTGCAAGTCTGGAAAGAATCATTCGGATTCATGCTGAAGCAGTTCAAGTTCAAGCAGTCGTTCCAGTCAGCGCGTCCGATAAGCGGAAGTCCGTGCGGTCCCATGTGAGTTGTGATGTAGCGGTAAGAGCGTTTAAGATGCTCGTACATTGTGGCTTTGTTTGTCTCGCTGTTGTCAAACGGAACCATTTCATTAAGGAAATCCTTGTCGCCAGTTTCACAAATGTAGCGTCCAACGCCAAGCACAAGCCAAAGCGGATCATCATTAAAGTTAGAGCCGATGTCTGCGTTTCCGCGTTTTGTAAGCGGCTGGAACTGATGGTAAGCTGAACCGTCTTCAAACTGAGTTGCAGCAACATCAAAAAGACGCTCGCGGATTCTTGAGTTAGGAAGCTGATGAGCCGCGCCAAGCATATCCTGAGAAGTATCACGGAAGCCCATTCCGCGTCCGATTCCGCTTTCAAAGTAAGAAGCAGAGCGCGCAAAGTTGTATGTAACGACGCACTGGTACTGGTTCCACAAAGCCATGCGGTCAAGCTTTTCGTCTCCAGTTTTAAGAGTAAAGTGAGAAAGAATTTCGTTCCAGAATTCCTTGAGGATATTGAATTCCTTTTCTACTTTTTCTTTTGTGCTGAATCTTTCCTGAATTGCATAGGCTTTTTCTTTGTTGATGATTCCGCTTGCTGTATTTGTGCGAAGAAGCTCGCCTTTTGTCTGTGTTGTCCACTTTTTGTCCTGGTCATTTTCAACATAGCCAAGAACAAAAACAAAAGTTTTTTCTTCGCCGGCTTTAAGCTCAACATTCAGGCGGTGAGAAGCAATCGGGCTCCATCCGTCAGCAACAGAGTTTCCGCTTTTTCCTTCCATTACAGTCTTTGGCTTTGAAAGAGGATTGTAAAGTCCAAGCCAAGTCTCGCGGTCTGTGTCGAATCCGTCAACAGGAGCGTTTACAGAATAGAATGTAAAGTGGTTGCGGCGCTCGCGGTATTCAGTCTTGTGATAAATCACGCTGCCTTCAATTTCAACTTCGCCAGTAGAAAAGTTTCTCTGGAAGTTCTGGCAGTCGTCAGAAGCATTGTAAAGACACCACTCAATAAAAGAAACAAGTGAAAGTTTTTTTTCAGAATTTCCTTCATTTTTGAGTGTAACCATTTCAACTTCGCAGTTAACGCCATTAGGAACCATGCAAAGAACCTGGGCGGAAACATCATTTTTCTTAGAAGCGAATTTTGTATATCCAAATCCGTGGCGGCACTCGTAGCTGTCAAGAGGAGTCTGAGTTGGTTGCCAGGCAGGATTCCAAACTGTATCTCCGTCCTTGATATAGAAATAGCGTCCGTTAGAGTCAAGCGGAATGTCATTGTAGCGGTAACGGGTCAAGCGGCGCAAACGGGCGTCTGTATAAAAGGCATAACCACCTGCTGTATTGGAAATAAGAGAGAAAAACTTCTCGTTTCCAAGGTAGTTAATCCAAGGGTAAGGTGTCTGTGGAGTTTCAATGACGTATTCCCTGTTTACATCATCATAATGTCCAAATTTCATAACTTTTCCTTCTATTAGTTAATCTAAAACTTCTGCCTTCCAAACTGGATGCAAAAATTTCAGCAAATTCTATCATGCCATATATCAAAAGTCAAAGGGATTTTTTTTCAATATTATTGTTTTTTTCAGCGCAGTTGAATATAATTATAATATATGAAGAAGAAGTTTTTATTTGTATTTTTACTGGCCGCGCTTATTCCAGCCGCCATGTACGCAAAAGACGATGTTGATTACGAGCTGCTTGCAAAACAAGGAACAGAAGCAGAAATCCGCCAGGCATTTAAAGAAAACCGAAACCTTTCTATGCAGGTATTCGGAAGCAACAGAGAAACATTTCTTATGCTTGCCCTTAAAAACGACAGGGACATCGGCATCATAAACCTTTGCCTCGAAAGAGAATCGAATCCAAGCGCAAAGTCAAAGGAAGGAAAAACTCCGCTGATGTACGCAGCCCAGTATTCCTCAGACCAGAATGTAATTGACCTTGTTTCCAAATATGGAATTGTTTTAAAGCGAAGCCGGGACGCAAGAGTTCTGCAGAAAGACAAAAACGGAATGGACTCGTTCGCCTATGCAAGGATGAATCCCGAATACAGCGTTTACCAGAAGCTCACGGAATACACAGAAGACCCGGAAGGACTTTATGTCCCTGAGCCGCCCGCACAGGAAACAACCGCTGAGCCAGTTCCAGAAGCCGCGCAAACTTCAGAGCAGACAGCGTCAACTTCAACTGATTCAAATTCAAAAGAAGAAAACACTTCAAACGCAGAAAATGCGAAACAGGCTGAAATTCAGCAGTATGCAAGCGCATTCCTTTTAGACTATGCAGAAAATGAAGACAAACCGGCAGAACAGCCGCCTGCAAATAAAACCGAATACATAGAAAATCCGAACGCGGCAGACAAAAACGGCGTTACACTTCTTATGAGGGCAGCAAAAGCCGGAAACGACTGGGACGTAAATTTGCTTCTTAAAAACGGGGCAGACGTAAACCTTAGAGACAAAGACGGATGGACAGCCTTGATGTATGCGGTAAGATACCAAAACAACCTAAACATTCTCAATATGCTGATTGAAAACGCCGCATATATCCGTGTAAGAAACAAATTCAATGCCACTCCGCTTTTAATGGCGGCTGATTATTCGCAGAATCCTGAAATAATTTCAGTTCTTCTAAAAAACAGAAGCGTTTCCGAAGATGAAGTTTTCAGGGCATTTATTTTTGCAATAACAGGAAATTCCTCTTCCGACCACATACGCGAAGCAAAAATCAAGCTGTTCCTTGACATGGAAATTCCTTTGAACCGCTTATGGAAAGGACAAACTCCACTGATGTATGCGGCTCAATACGGAAAATCAACTTTGGTTTTAAAGCAGCTCATAGACGCAGGCGCAAATCCGGCATTTCAGGATGAAAACGGAAACACAGCCTTTGACTACGCAAAATTAAACAAAAACCTTGCCCACGACGACATTTACTGGTCTCTTAACGGAGCAAACTAAAAATGAGAATTACAGGCGGAAAGCTAAAAGGGCGCGTCACAGAAACTCCTTACGGAAAAATGGCGATCCGTCCTGCAATGGACAAAATGAGAGAGTCCGTTTTTAATATAATAGGATTCTCTCTTGAAGGAAAATCTTTTCTTGACTTGTTCAGCGGCTCTGGAACAATTGCGCTTGAAGCAGTTTCGCACGGAGCTTCCGAAGTAACGCTTTGCGAAATGGACAAGTCAAAGGCAAAGACAATCCTCAAAAATGTAAAAATGGCGGAAGAAGTCGGAGTTCGCATAAACTGCCGCTTTATGGCTGTCGAGCTTTTCTTGAAACGCTGCAAAGAAAAATTCGACTATATATTTTTGGATCCGCCTTTTCCGTATAAATTCAGAAAAGAACTTGTGGAAACCGCCGGAACAAGAGAACTTCTTACAAAAAACGGACAGCTTTTAATCCACTACCCTGCCGAAGATCCGCTTCCGGACAAAATAGGAAACCTTGTGCTTTCAGACAAAAGAATTTACGGACGCTCAATTGTAAACTTCTATAAATATGAAGAAAACAGCGAGCAGACAAACTGAAAGTCTTTAAAACCATTGCTTGACAAATCGAAATAACAAGTTACAATTAAAACTGTATTCTATAAGGTTAAAAGTAATGACAAGTAATTTAAAAAATCAAATCGACTCAAAGCCAGAAGAACTGAAATTTATAAAAACTTCCGATTTGCCGTTGGACGGACTTTCTGACCAGCAAAAAGTTGCACTTAACAGAAAAGCAAATGCGCTGTTCAACGAAGGCAAAGTTGAAATGGCAAAAAGAATTTTCATTACTACAGGATATTCAGACGGCCTTACAAGAATAGGAGACAATTACAACAAAGAAAATAAATATTTAGATGCGCTGAAAATGTATCTTCTTGCCCACAACAAAAGAAAAAGCGAACCGATTATAGAAAAAATATCGCAGATTGTGTCTGTTATGCTAAAAAGTTAAGAGAGGTAAAAAATGGCTGATGAATTGAAACCGGAAGAATTCAGTTTTTCACAGACACAGGAATTCAACAAAACAGACGGCGCAAACGCAGCAATAAGCGAGCTTTCAAAAAAAGGCTATCAGTATTTAAAAGACAACAGCACAAAAGAAGCAATAGAAGCATTCAGCCAGATTCTTAATATAGAAGAAAACAACAATTACGCGCTTGTGGGGCTTGGCGACAGCGAACGGAAGCAATGCCATTTTAAGGAAGCGATAGAATATTATTCAAAATGTCTTTCCTGCCATCCCGGAAACAACTACGCCCTTTTTGGACTTGCGGACTGCTACAAGGCAATAAATCAGTACAAAAAAGCCATAGAAATCTGGGAGCAATATCTTGTTCACGATGACAGAAACATAACTGTTCTAACAAGAGTTGCCGATGCCTATAGAAAAATCAGGGATTTTAAAAAATCAAAGAATCTTTATCTAAAAGTCCTCGACATGGAAGAAAACAATGCCTACGCGCTGATTGGACTGGGGCATCTTCACTATGATTTTAAGGAATACAAGGACGCGCTTTTTTACTGGACACGAATGCTTGAAATGAATCCTTCGCACGTGGACATAAGAGTTCTTACTTCAATCGGAAACTGCCACAGAAAAATCAAGACATTCGAAAAAGGTCTTCCCTACTTTGAAAAAGCTCTTGAACTTGACCCGAACAATTTCTATGCATTATTCGGAATCGCAGACTGCTACAGGGGAATGAACCAGCAGTTCCGCTCAATTGGCTACTGGAACAAAATTCTTGAAATCGACCCGAAAAACAAAGTCATTTTGACACGCACCGGGGACGCATACAGAAATACTGGCGACTATGCAACAGCCGCAGAATATTACAACCGGGCAATGGACATCGATTTTGATATTTACGCCGCATTAGGACTTGCCTTAATTTGCAAGGGAGAAGGAAAATTTGAAGAAGCAGCCGACAGGCTTACTCAGCTTGTAAACGGCGATCCTAAAAACTACCGTCTTTACATAGATCTTGCGGATTGCTACCTAAAAATGAACAATAAAAAAGAAGCCTTGGAAACTCTTCATTCTTTCCAAAAGCTTGGAATAAAAAATCAGGCAATAAACGACTTCGCTGACCAAATTCAAGAAAGCTGATTATATTTTATGGAAAAAAAAGTTTCAATTTCGGGGCTTTTCCCTGAAGAAATAGCAAACGCAATACAATTGTCGCCGTCTTTCCGTGCAAAGCAGATTTACGAATGGATTTCAAAAGGCGCGGAATCTTTTGAGCAGATGACAAACATCGACAAAGCCACTAGAAAATTTCTTGAAGAAAATGTTCTTTTGCGCTCTTCAAAAGTAACGGAAGTTTTAAAAGACCCGGACGGAACAATAAAACTTCAAATCACCCTTTCAGACGGACTTGCAATAGAAACCGTTCTTTTAACAGACAAGGAAGGAAGAAAAACAGCCTGTGTAAGTTGCCAGGCAGGATGCGCAATGGGATGCGCTTTTTGCCAGACAGGACGGCTTGGTCTTGGCAGAAATCTTACCGCCGGAGAAATTGTTGAAGAATTCTTCTTTATGGAAAAAGAGGCTGGAACGCTAGACAACATTGTTTTTATGGGAATGGGCGAGCCTCTTCAAAACCTGTATGCAATAAGAAAAGCCGTGGCAATTTTAACAGATAAAAAAGGAAGAGGATTAAGTCCAAGAAGAATCACATTAAGCACTTGCGGACTTATAAGCGGAATCTATGAGCTTGCGGAAAACGGACCTTTTGTGCGCCTTGCAGTTTCCTTGACAACAGCCGATTCAACACTCCGGGAACAGCTTATGCCGGTTTCAAAAGGAAATCCGTTGCCCGAATTAAAAAAAGCGATAAAATTTTATTCAGAAAAAACTGGAAAAAGAATAACGCTGGAAGCCGCCCTTCTTTCAGGGCAAAACACAGGACTAGAAAGCGCAAAACGAATGATTGACTTTGCATCTGGGCTTGACGCATACATAAATCTCATTCCTTGGAATCCAGTTGAAGGTTTACAATTTAAGACTCCTTCAAGAAAAGAATGCGAAGAATTCGTGAAAATTCTTGAGAAAGCAAACCTTAAAGTAAACTTAAGAATTCGCCGGGGAGCAAAAATTGGCGGTGCTTGCGGTCAATTAGGCCGTTCATCAGCCTCAAGCATTTAAATTTGCTTGAAAAAAAACATAATCCCTATTATAATAATTTTGTATTTAAAATTTTGCTAGGAGACAGAAATGCAGAAAAAGATTTATGTTACAGGAATGGATGATGATGCGGCGGCAGCAAAAGTTGATGCAGCAGTAAAAGCAGTCGCAGGTGTTACAAGTGTAGTCTCTTCAGCAGCAAAATGCCAAGTTTGCGTTGACTTTGACGAAGGAACAGCTGGAATTGAGGATGCGATAAATGCAGCCATCGGTTCTACCGGCGTTATAGCTCTCGGCTAATTCTATATGAAAATCACAGTTCTTGACGGCAATGCCTTGAATCCAGGCGATCTTTCATGGTCGCCGCTAGAACAGTTCGGGCAAGTAGCAATTTTTCCAAGGACAGAGGCTTCTCTAGTTGCAGAAAGAATTGGCGACAGCGATGCGATTCTTTTAAACAAAATAAATATAACAGAAGAAATTCTCAACAAATGTCCGAATTTAAAATATATTGGAGTTCAGGCAACAGGCTACAATGTAATCGACTTGGAAGCCTGCAAAAAGCACAATATCACAGTAACAAACGTGCCGTCTTACAGCACAGCAGGTGTCGCGCAGCTTGTTTTTGCTTTTATAAGTGAATTTGCCTGCCACACACAGCTTCATTCTGACAGCGTAATGTCCGGCGAATGGACAAAATGCCCGGATTTCTGCTACTGGAAAGTTCCGCTGATTGAACTCGAAGGAAAAACTCTCGGAATTTTTGGCTACGGAAGCATAGGCTCAAGAGTTGCAAAAATCGCGGAAGCCTACGGAATGAAAGTAATAGTCTGCACAAGAACTCCAAAGCCTGAAATAAAAAATCCAGTTGACATTTCAACTTTGTTCAATGAATCAGATTTCATTTCCCTTCATGCGCCTTTGACTGAAAAAACTAAAAATGTCGTAAACAAAACAACTCTTTCTTTAATGAAGAAAACCGCATTTTTAATAAATACAGCCAGAGGTCCGCTTGTAAATGAAAAAGATGTAAGGGAATTTCTTGACAACGGAAAAATTGCGGGCTATGCAGCGGATGTTGTAAGCGAAGAGCCTATGAAAAAAAACAATCCTTTGCTTGGCGCAAAAAACTGCATTATAACTCCGCACATCGCTTGGGCGGCAACCGAAACAAGGCAGAGGCTTTTAAATATCGTAATAGAAAACCTAAAATGCTTTGTCAACGGAAATCCGCAGAATGTTGTTTCGTAAAAGCATATTGACAATTTTATTTTTACTTAATAAACTTTAATTATACTAAAGTCTATTAATACAGAGGAATTTCTATGGGAAAAACTATAGCACAGAAAATTTTTTCATCACATTTGGTTGAATCCCCTTTTGAAGGAACAAACATTCTTAAGCTTGACAGAGTTTTCTGCCATGAAATCACAACGCCAATCGCAATCAACGACTTGGTTGAACGGAATAAAGACAGAGTTTTTGACAGCACAAAAATCAAGGCAGTCATAGACCACGTAACACCAGCAAAAGACAGCAAATGCGCAATGCAGGAAAAAATTCTCCGCGAATGGGCAAAACGCAACAACATAAAAGATTTTTTTGACATCGGAGCAAACGGTGTCTGCCATGCGATTTTCCCAGAAAAAGGATTTGTGCGCCCTGGATTTACAGTAATCATGGGAGACAGCCACACTTGCACACATGGAGCTTTCGGAGCATTTGCCGCTGGGGTTGGAACAACAGACTTGGAAGTTGGAATATTAAAAGGCGTTTGTTCTTTCCGCGAGCCAAAAGCAATAAAATTTGTTTTAAATGGCAAGCTCAAGGAAGGTGTTTATGCAAAAGATGTTATTCTTTTCCTGATTGGCCAGATTGGAGTAAACGGAGCTACAAACTGCGTTGCGGAATTTACAGGTCCGATTGTTGACAATATGTCAATGGAAGAAAGAATGACAATTTGCAACATGGCAGTTGAAGCCGGCGCAACAAGCGGAATCTGTTTTCCAGACATGACAACAGTAGAATATCTTTGGCCTTTTATCAAAGATGAATTCGAGTCAAAAGAAGCCGCCCTTAAAGAATACATCAAATGGATTGACGATGAAGATGCGGAATATGAAAAAGTTTACACATTCGACTTGTCAAATCTTGAGCCTGTATGTACAATCGAATATAAGCCAGATCAGATAAAAAAAGTTTCAGAAATGAAAGGAACAAAAGTTGATCAGGTTTATATCGGCTCATGCACAAACGGAAGAATCAGCGACCTTCGTGTAGCCGCTGAAATTTTAAAGGGACACAAAATCGCAGAAGGTGTGCGCGGAATCGTAAGCCCTGCTACCCCGCTCGTTTATAAAATGGCGCTTGAAGAAGGAATCATAAAGATTTTCATGGACGCCGGATTCTGTGTTACAAACCCAACTTGCGGAGCCTGCCTTGGAATGAGCAACGGAGTTCTTGCTGAAGGAGAAGTCTGCGCTTCAACGACAAACAGAAATTTCAACGGACGCATGGGAAAAGGCGGAATGGTTCATCTTATGAGCCCAGCCACAGCCGCGGCAACAGCTATTGCTGGAACAATCACTAATTCATGCTTTTTTAAAGGCTGAAAAATAAATAAAGAAGAGGAACAAAATGAAACAGTTTGGTGGACAAGTTTTATTCTTGGATCGCTCAGATATTAATACTGACGAAATAATTCCTGCAAAGTATCTCACAGAAAATACAAAGCAGGCGCTCCAGCCGTATCTTCTTGAGGATTTAAAGCTTGAAGGTTTCAATCCAAAGACAGACGTTCTGGGCAAAAAAGTCATCATTACACGTGAAAACTTTGGCTGCGGTTCTAGCCGTGAGCACGCTCCCTGGGCTTTGGAAGTAAACGGAATTTATTGTGTAATCGCAGTAAATTTTGCCCGCATTTTCCGCCAGAATATGTACAACTGCGGACTTCTTGCATTGGACATGAGCAAAAAAGACATCGACGATATGTTCAGAACATTTGCAGACAAAGACACAGAATGCAAAATCGAGCAGAAGGAAGACGGCACTTGGAAAGTAAAACTCATTGCCGGCTCACTTTCAAAAAGCTATCCTTTTAAACTTGAAGGATTTGAAAAAGCCCTTGTTGAAAACGAAGGCTGGATTGGATACGCCGACAAAAAATATTAATAATTTACTTCATTATTTGGCTTGACTAGAATCTTTCAAACTGCCTTGGCAATGCGTCAGGGCAGTTTTTTTTACAACTTTTCTGTTTATAAAACAAAATCAATATAACAAAAGTATGATTTTCTATGTTAAAAACCTTCAAATTACATAATTTTTATAATAAATAAAATATTTGTTGACATCCCCAAAAAGAAGCGATATATTCACTAGTAGTAAAACAATTACTACTAAAAACATTTTTAAGGAAAAACATGACAGACAAAATCATAGAAATACTGGGCAGCCTTGGTTTTTCAAAAATGGAATCGCTTGTTTACTGCGCGCTTGTTCCAGAAGAAAAAATGGGCGGCTACCAGATTGCAAAAAAACTGAATGCGCCCCGTCCTTCTGTTTATTCTGCGCTGGAAAATCTTTTAAAGAAAGAATGCATAACAAGCATTCCCGGCTCAACGGCAGAATATCAGGCAGTTCCGCCGGACGTTTTAATTGACGAGATTTCAAAGAATTATTCAGACAATGCTGCAAAAGCAAAAGAAATGCTAAAGGAATTAAATTCGCCGATTTCAACACAGGAGCGTTTTGTAAACATCGAAGGCAAAACAAAACTCATTTCTGTTGTAAACAAACTTATTTCCGCGGCAAAAAAAGAAATTGTGTTCAACTGCTCAATGCCGCTTGAATATTTCAAGGACGCGCTTCTTTTGGCGGCAAAAAGAAAAGTGAGAATTGTTTTGTTCAGCTGGAAAAACTTGGACACTCTTGAAATTCCGCTGGAATTTTTCTGCGGATTTGACGGAACAGACTGCTGCCCGGAACAAAGAATTCTTTTGGTTTCAGACATGGCGCACTGCATTGTGGGAAGCAACGACCGTGCAATTTTTTTTCCGCACAGACCGCACCACAAAATTCAAAAGCTGCCAGACGGAGAAAATGATTTTCTTGGAATGACAAGCGACAACAGGCTGATTGTGAATCTTGTTTCAGAGCATATTCACTTTGATATTTACTTGCAAAAGCTAAGGAAAAAATTCAACCGCGATATTATTTCCAAAGATATTTGCATTGGAACTTTAATGGAGAAAGGAATTTAAAATGAAAACGGAAAACAAAACATTTTTGAACAATTTAATTTCAATTGCCGTTCCTATTTCGTTGCAGAATTTAATTCAGTCGTGCTTAGGAATGATTGACCAAATTATGATTGGACAATTGGGCTCAAAAACAGTCGCCGCAGTAAGCCTTGCCGGAAGACCTTGCTTTGTAATGCTTTTTGCGCTAGGAGGAATCGCAGCCGCAAGTTCAATTTTCGCATCCCAATATGAAGGAGCAAAAGATTCTAGCAAACACGCAAATGTAATGAGAGCTTCGGTTTTCGCAGCACTGGCAGTCGCTCTTGTATTTTTTATTTTTTCACTTTTCACGCCGGAATTAGTTCTTTCATTTTTTACAAAAGACACAGAAGTTATTTCAATAGGCAAAAATTATTTAAGAATAAATTCGCTAAGCTATTTTGCGCTTGCAATCATCAGCTGTTGTTCGGCAATGCTAAGAAGCACAGGATTCGCAAAGACTCCGCTAGTAACAGGATTTATTTCTGTCGCAACAAACACAATTCTCAATGCAATCATGATCTTCGGACTTTTAGGATTTCCGGCGCTTGGTTCAGACGGAGCCGCAATTGCAACTGTAATTTCAATATTTATTCAATGCGCAATTCTCATCATTTTTATGATACGAAAAAATCATCCGGCAAACATGAAAGCAGTTCTTTTGTGCAAAAATGATTTTTCATTTCTAAAAATATTTTTTATAACTGCGCTTCCCGCAATAGGAAATGAACTTTTATGGGCATTGGGAGATGCAGGCTACAGCGCAATATACGGACACATGGGAACAGCAGAGCTTGCAGCAATTACGTTAACCTTCCCTGTGCAAGGGTTAACGATTGGATTCTTCAGCGGACTTTCAGCAGCCACAGGAATTCTCATAGGAAATGAACTTGGTTCAAACGACTTTGACAAAGGCTATAGACTCGCCTGGAAGTTTATAAAAATCTGCGTTGTAGGATGCGCCGCAATCGGAATTTTAATTTTTGCATTCGCTCCAATCTATATAAGATTTTACAATGTAGAATCCCAAGTTCAAGAATATGCAAAACATCTTTTGTGGATATTCGCATTCTATCTATGGATAAAAGTCTGCAACATGATAATAGGAAGCGGAATTCTTAGAAGCGGCGGAAAAACAAAATTCACTTTGTTTCTGGATGTCTTGGGAACTTACGGAATAGGACTTCCGCTTGGACTTTTGGGCGCGCTGGTATTTAAACTTGAAATTACAAAAGTTTACGCGCTTCTTTCCGTTGAAGAAATTGTAAGGCTTGCAATTGGAACTGCAAGAGTAAAAAGCAGAAAATGGATAGACAATATCACACAAAAAAATAATTAGGCAATCAAAATGGAGGAAAAGATGCTTAGAAAAGTTTTCACATTCGCAATGATTTTTATTTTAGGAGTTTCTGCTATGTCCGCGGAAAATAAAATGCAAACAAAACAAGGAACTATACTTCACTGCTGGTGCTGGTCGTTCAAGACGATTGAAGAGAACATTGAAAAAATTGCAGAAGCGGGATTCACTGCAATCCAGACTTCACCGGCAAACGAATGCTTTGTAGGCGACAACGGCGGACTTGAAATTATGAGTCAGAAAAACGGAAAGTGGTATTATCACTATCAGCCTACAGATTGGAAAATCGGAAACTATCAGCTTGGAACAAGAGACGACTTTATACGGATGTGCGCAAAAGCAAAAAAATACGGAATCGCAGTAATTGTTGATGTTGTTCCAAACCACACGACAACGCACAAAGATGAAATTTCATTGGACTTCATAGAAGCTGTAGGCGGAATGGAAAAAATGTACCACAAAAATTCCGACCACACAATCAGAAGCATGGCAAATCGCAGAGAAGTTACAAGCGCAATGCTCGGAGGCCTTCCAGATGTGAACACAGAAAATCCGCTTTTCCAAGAATATTTTATGAACTACATAAATGACCTCATTGACTGCGGAGCTGACGGATTCAGATTTGACACAGCAAAGCACATTGCCCTTCCCGACGACCCTGTAGATTCTGCTTCAAAAGAAAATGACTTCTGGCCAGTCTTTACAGGGAAAAAATCAGTGAATGGAAAATCTGTAAAAAATGCAGACGAGCTTTTTATTTACGGGGAAGTTCTTCAGGAAGGAGCGTCAAGAGAAGATGCCTACGGAAAACTTTTTCCAGTAACAGCAAGCAACTACGGAAAGCTTTTAAGAAGCGCATTAAAAAATGAAAAGCTAAACGCAAAAGGAATCGTCAACTTTCAAAACGCAGCTTCTCCAGAAGTTGTAACTTGGGTTGAAAGCCATGACACTTACGCAAACGAAGGCGAGTCAGCTTACCTCACAAACTTTATGATCCGCGCAGGCTGGGCAGTCATAGCTTCAAGAAAAGACGGAACTCCATTGTTCTTTAACCGTCCCAAAGGAAAAGAAGCTACACAGTTTCCGGGAGAATCCAAAATCGGCGAAACAGGAAACGATGAATATTTCAGCCCGGAAGTTTCCGCTGTAAACAAATTCAGAACTGCAATGCAAGGCGAAAACGAAAAATTCATCAATGGAGAAAACGCAGGAGTTCTAATTATAAAGCGCGGAGAAAAAGGCTGCGTAATCATCAACTTAAACTCCAAGCCGTCAACTGTTCAAGTTGAAATAAAACTTCCAAAGGGAACTTATATCGACAAAGCAAACAAAACAAAATTCGTCTGCAAAGATTCAGTTCTAAAAGGAAAGGTAAAACCAAAATCAATTTGCGTAGTTTATTAAAAAATGTCATGGAGGTGTCCAATAAGTTCTAAATGTCATTGCCGTGCTACGACACGGCAATCTTGAAAACTCACAATTGATCTCCGGGTCAAAGCCCGAAGATGACATAATTGCAATACACAGGAGGCGTAAAATGATAAAGAGATTTGTATTCGGAGAAGCGTTTGACACAGAAGCTGTAAAAGAAAAACCAGAAGCCTGCAAAGAAAAAATTCCATATTTTGAAAATGCAGAAGGTTCTAGTTTTTCACTTGAAATGGATTCTAGCGACATTGTCTATGGACTTGGAGAAAATGTGCGCGGAATAAACAAGCGCGGGTTCGTTTACGAAAGTTTCTGCACAGACCAGCCAGAGCACAATGAAAACAAAAGCTCGCTGTATGCCGCCCACAATTTTTTCATCGTATCAGGAAATGAAAAAAATTTCGGAGCATTCTTTGACACTCCGGGAAAAGTTACATTTGACATTGGAGCTTCAAACTATTCAACTCTTAAAGTTATTGTAGAAAACTCAGGATATGAACTCTACATAATAGAAAACCCAACGCTAGAATTAATCATAAAAGAATTCAGAACTTTAATCGGACAAAGTTACATTCCTCCAAGATGGGCATTTGGAATAGGGCAATCCCGTTGGGGCTACACCTGCGAAGAAGATGTAAGAAAAGTCGCCGAGAACTACAGAAAAAACAACATTCCGCTCGATATGGTTTATCTCGACATCGACTATATGGAAAAGTTCAAGGACTTCACAGTTAACAAAAAAGCATTCCCAGACTTTAAGAATTTTGTTTCTGAAATGAAAAAGAATTTTGTTCGCATTGTTCCAATCATTGACGCTGGAATAAAAATGGAAGACGGATTTGAACTTTACGAGGAAGGAAAGGCAAACAATTATTTTTGCAAGGACAAAGACGGAAACGACTTTATAGTTGGAGTGTGGCCGGGAAAATGCTGCCTTCCAGATTTCTTAAATCCAGAAGCAAGAAAATGGTTTGGAATGAAATACAAATTTCTTACAGACCAAGGCATTGAAGGATTCTGGAACGACATGAACGAGCCTGCCCTCTTTTACTCTGAAAAAAATCTTGAAAAAGTTTTTGACCAAGTAAACGAAATGAGAAAGCTCAACATCGGCTTAAAAGAAAACTTCGCATTAAAAGACACAGTCTTGAATCTTGCAAACAATGTTGATGACTACAAAAGTTTTTACCATTGCAAGGCCGGAAAGAAAATCCGGCACTATGACGTTCACAATATTTACGGCTACAACATGACAAGAGCCGCTTCCGAAGCATTTGAAAAAATTTCTCCAGAAAAAAGAATTCTCATGTTCTCAAGATCTTCGTGCATAGGCTCTCACAGATACGGCGGAATCTGGATGGGAGACAACATGTCAAGGTGGCAGCATATTCTCCTGAACTTGAAAATGCTTCCGTCTCTTAATATGTGCGGCTTCCTATACACAGGAGCAGACTTGGGCGGATTCGGGGAAAACACAACTGAAGATCTTCTCTTGCGATGGTATGCGCTTGGTATTTTTATGCCGTTACTAAGAAACCACTCTGCGTTCGGAACACGCGAGCAAGAGCCTTTTAGATTCAAGAACAGCATAGAAAAATTCAGAAACATCCTCAAGCTGCGCTACAGGCTTCTTCCTTACATCTACAGCGAATTTATGAAAGCCGCCTTGCAAGGAACAATGTACGCAAGCCCGCTTGGATTCATATGGCCAAAAGATGAAGATGCAAGAAGAACAGAAGACCAGCTTATGGTTGGAGAAAGCATTATGATTGCTCCAGTCTATGAACAGAACGCAACCGGACGACACGTTTATCTTCCAGAAGAAATGAAGCTTGTAAAATTCAAGAACAGTGAAAACTACGAAGAAAAAATAATTCCAGCCGGACACAACTTTATTCACGTTGCGCTAGGTGAAGTCGCTGTTTTTATCCGCAAAGGACACATTCTTCCTCTTGCAGACAACGCGGATTCAGTTGAAAAAATTGACGTTGGAAATCTGACAACTATAAGCTTTGCAGAAAAAGGAGCAAGCTATGAACTCTACACCGACGACGGAGAATGCAGAAATCCTAGCCTAAGCGGAAACTTAAAAAGTATAAGTGCATAATAATGTCATTGCCGTGCTACGACACTGCGATGTTTGCATAGCAAACTCGGTTAGCAATCTTGCCAGCGGATTATCACCCGAGTTTCTTTCAGAAACATCGCAGGGTTAAGCCCGAAAATGACATTATAAATTTTCAGAAGATTCATTTCTACATATCGGCGTAAGTCTGAACGGAATCTTCCAAGTGCTCAATCTTTATTCCAGCCTCGGAAAACATTTTCATTGAATCTTCTTCATCATGGTAATGTTTTTCGCAGACAACTCTTTTTATTCCGCAGTTTATAATAAGCATGGCGCACGTTCTGCAAGGAGTCATTTTGCAGTAAACGGTTGCTCCGTCAATTGAAATTCCTCTTTTCGCAGCCTGACAAATCGCGTTCTGCTCGGCGTGAACTGTCCTTACGCAGTGCTGGGTAACAGAGCCGTCAGCGTGAATCATTTTGCGCATCAAGTGTCCGGCTTCATCGCAGTGAGCAAGACCCGCAGGACTTCCAACATAGCCTGTAACAAGAATCTGATTATCCTTTGCAATCACGCAGCCGCTTCTTCCACGGTCGCAAGTCGCACGCTTTGCAATAGTCCGCGCAACTTCCATAAAGTATTCATCCCAAGTCGGGCGCACATATTTTTCTTTTTCTTCGCTCATGCAAAAAACTTACCACAAATCGCCGAAAAAAAAAAGTGCGTTCCAAAAATTGTCTCCAACTCTTGGGCGCACTTGGGATTGCCGTATCAAGCACGGCAATGACAGTCATCTGTGTTGAAATACACAAAAATGACAAGCAGTTTTCTTTCTGTCATTCCCATGCAACGACATGGGAATCTTTTAAATTATATAGCCTTGATTGCAAGCGCAAAGATGAATACAACGGCAAGAATCCAAGTAACAACAGGAATTTCCTTTGTTTTCTTTCCGGCGATTTTTGCAATTACATAGGCAATCATTCCGAACGCGATTCCCTTTGAAATTGAATATCCAAAAGGCATTACCAAAATTGTAATAAATGCAGGGATTCCGTCTGTAATATCAGCGAAGTTTATTTTAGAAACAGACTGCATCATGAGGAAGCCTACAAAAATCAAAGCAGGTGCTGTAGCGCAAGAAGGAACAAGAGCGAACAAAGGAGTAAAGAACAAAGCAAGAAGGAAGAAGAACGCAGTAACAACGGAAGCAAGACCAGTGCGTGCTCCAGCTGCAACTCCAGAAGAAGACTCAACAAATGAAGTTACTGTTGAAGTTCCAAGACAAGCTCCAGCTACAGTTCCAACAGCGTCGGCAAGAAGAGCGCCTTTTACATTTGGAATGTTGCCTTTTTCGTCAACAAGATTTCCCTGCTCGGCAACGCCCATCAAAGTTCCGATTGTATCAAAAATATCTGTAAACAAGAAAGTAAAGAACACGCCGAAGAATTTAAGAGAAAGAACTCCAGCCCATTCAAACTTAAAGAGGAACGGTGCGCTCGGAACAGAAACCGGCTTGAAGTTTTCCGGAACAGTTGTAACACCAAAAGGAATTCCAATAATAGTTGTAGCTGCAATACCAATAAGAATTGCGCCAGGAACTTTAAGAATGTAAAGAACAACTGTAATGATAAGACCGATAATTGCAACAAGAGCAGTAGCATGACTCAAGTCAATTGAATTGAATCCAATGATTGTTCCGTTTGCAGAAGTTACGATTCCGGCATTGTTAAGACCGATAAGAGCAATGAAAAGTCCGATTCCTACAGCGACAGCTTTTTTCATTGTTCCCGGAATTGAATTGATAATCGCCTCGCGGACTCCGAAGAAAGAAAGCAAAATAAAAAGAACGCCTTCAATCAAAACAGCAGTAAGAGCGAACCAAGGAGAGCATCCCATCTGGCCGCAGACTGTGTAAGTAAAGAACGCGTTAAGTCCCATTCCAGAAGCAAGAGCAACCGGCATATTCGCAAGGAACGCCATTATGAGAGTTGCAATAGCAGCTGAAACAGCAGTCGCAGTAAATACACCGCCGAAATTCATTCCAGCAATTGAACCAAGCATTCCCGGGTTAACGGCAAGAATGTAAGACATTGCAAGGAAAGTTGTAATACCGCCGACAATTTCACGGCTTACAGTAGACCCCTTCTCCTTGATTTTGAAAAATTTCTCCATAAGAAATTTCCTCCAAAAAATAGAATGCCGGTATTGTATCACGAAATAAAAAAAGATTATATAGCCCAAACTTCGAGTTTTATGATTTAATGTCATTATCGGGCTTGACCCGATAATCTATTGAAAATTTCCAGCAGATTGCCGTGTCAAGCACGGCAATGACAATGAATGAGTTTTGAAGAAAGCTAAAAAACTCGGCGAGAATTTTTTAAAACACGCCGTACTTTTTAAATTTCACGCCGAGAATTTGGGGAAAACTCAGCGCGTTTTTTATTATTTTATAGTGCGAACAAGGCGGAATCCCATGTTGATAGATAAGGTTTCCGGGGCATATCTAATCCTGATTACAACAGTACAAGATAACTGATTATCTTGGTCAAAAGCACCTCCACGTTTCACGCGCTCAGAACCAGATGACGCACCAGTATCAGGTGTGCTGCTGGATATGCTATCAGTGTATCTGTCCCAGCACCATTCCCACACGTTGCCGCACATGTCATAAAGATCAAGTCTATTAGCCTTTTTTAAACCAACTTCATGAGTAATATCATTAGAATTATCGTCATACCAAGTAACTTCAGTTTTAGTATTACTTCCAGCATAAGTATAATCCCAGTCAGCAGCACTTTTGTTTCCACCCCGGGCTGCAAATTCCCATTCCGCTTCTGTAGGCAGACGGTAGCCATTTTTAGTAAAATCACAAGAAACACTCTGCCAACCTGAGCAATCTTGGGTAATAGCATCAAGGGAAATATTTTTATAGTCAACCTCATCACCATTCGCCTGAATAATTGTATAACAAGGTTCAAGCCCCATTAATATAGAAAGCCTGTTGCAGAACATAACTGCATGATACCAGCTTATATACTCAACAGGACGCAGCCATTGTGTTTCTCCATCAGCTGGGGAATCCTTAAAAATGCTTGGATTTTCTCCCATCACGGCTTCAAAAAGCTCCTGTGTTACTTCGTATTTTCCTATGCTGTAAG
>CAVKBG010000036.1:16858-26773 GCA_963654755.1 Desulfovibrionaceae bacterium | reverse complement strand
TCCTGACAAATGCTAGGCAGACCCCCTGACGTGTACTGGGCAGGCACCCTGCCCAAAATTCTTTGCAAGGGGTGCTGACAAAAATCCTTTGCATTTCTTTTTCCACTTTAAAACTATTTTTTTTTATGGTATATTTTCAAAGAATTTTTTAAATTCAGTGCATAAAATTAAAAAAAATGTATATAAAGTTATAAAATCTTAAATTAAGAACTTTGGAGTTTTGTTTCTGATGCTTTCTTTTTAAGATTTTATTCCTGCTGTTATATTGGAGAAAAAAATGGCTAAGACAGAAGAAAAATTTCCGGTTGAAATGTCGGAAAAGTTAAAGGCCTTGGAAGCTGCAAGGCTTCAGATTGAAAAGCAGTTCGGCACTGGCTCTTTGATGAAGCTTGGAACAAAAACAGACACTGCTTCTATTGACGTTGTTCCTTCAGGCTCAATCTTGCTTGATGAGGCTCTTGGAATCGGAGGCTATCCGCGCGGACGTGTAATTGAAATGTACGGCCCTGAAAGCTCTGGAAAAACAACTCTTGCGCTTCATGCTGTTGCGGAGGCTCAAAAACTTGGCGGAATTGCGGCTTTTATTGATGCGGAGCACGCCCTAGACCCTGTTTATGCCAAAAATCTTGGTGTAAACATTGATGAGCTTTGGGTGAGCCAGCCAGATACAGGTGAGCAGGCTCTTGAAATTTGCGAAAACCTTGTGCGTTCTGGCGCAGTTGACATAATTGTTGTGGATTCGGTTGCCGCCCTTACTCCTCAAAAAGAAATTGAAGGTGAAATGGGTGATTCCGTTATGGGACTTCAGGCTCGTCTTATGAGCCAGGCGCTTAGAAAACTTACTGCCATTGTCGGAAAAAGCAAGTGCATTGTGGTCTTTATAAACCAGATCCGCATGAAAATTGGCGTTATGTTTGGAAATCCTGAAACTACAACCGGCGGAAATGCGCTGAAATTCTATTCTTCCATTCGTCTTGAAATCCGCAGAATTGAATCAATTGACGGCAAAGGTGAAGAGGATGCTGTAGGAAACCGTGTGCGTGTAAAAATTGTAAAGAACAAAGTTGCGCCTCCGTTCCGCAAAGTTGAGCTAGATATTTACTTCGGAAAAGGAATTTCTTCTGCCGCATCTATTTTGGACTCTTCTGTAAAGCATGGGCTTATAGACAAACGCGGCGCCTGGTACACAAGAGGAGATGAAAAAGTCGGCCAGGGAAAAGAAAATGCGGTTGCTTATATAGAAAACAATCCGGCATTTAAAATGGAGCTTGAAAATACTCTGCGTGAAAAGATTTTCCCCGGACAGATTTTGCGCACAAAAGAAGGCGAAGTCGTAACAAAAGAGCAGATTCTTCAGTACGAAAAGGAAATGCGGGCAAAAGGCGTTGGCACTGGCTCTATTGCTGAATCTCCTGCAAAAGAAGAAAAGCCAGCTGAAAAAGCTCCTGTTGCTCCTGCCGCGGAAGAGAAACCTGCAAAAGCTGCAAAGTCAAAGGCAGCAAGCCTTGCAAAAGCCGCTTCGGAAGATAAGCCTGTTCCAGACGAGCTTTTCTAGGTTTTATGGAACGTGTTGTTTTGGGGCTTGGCTCTAATAAAAGTTTCGGGGCGTTTTCTTCCCTGGAGCTTTTAAAAAGAGCCTGCTCTTGCCTTGCAGATTTTATACATGACCTTGAAGTTTCTTCTATATATAGAACTGCGGCTATGTATGTCTGCGAGCAAGATGATTTTTATAATATGGTTGCCGTTGGAAATTTCAGCGGAACTCCTGATTCTCTTCTTGAAAAAATCCATTCAATTGAGCAGAAATTCGGGCGCGACAGAAGCCTTGAATTTAGAAACGGCCCGCGCTCCTTGGACATTGACATAGAGCTTTTTGGAAATCAAACTGTAAAACAGGAAAATCTTGTGATTCCGCATGAACGACTTTTAGAAAGAGCATTTGTTCTTGCGCCTTTTCTTGAAGTTTTGCAAAAAAATGCCGATGTTAATAAAGCGGACATAGAATTCTACGGAAAAAAACTGGAGCTTTTAAAGGAGCAGCGTGTGGAAAAATATTGTTCGTTTTAAAAATATTGCTTCGGAGCGCAAAATGGAACAAGAACGGACAGTTTGCCATAGAAAATTTATGGCAGGAACATTTGAAGGACCTCTTGACCTTTTATGGAGCCTTATACGCGAAAATAAAATAAATATTTATGACATTCCGATTGCGGAAATTACAGAGCAGTTTCAGGATTATCTTGACTATGCGGTTGAACTTGACTTGCAGGATTTGAGCGAATTCTATCTTTGGGCTGCAAAACTTGCGTGCATAAAGAGCCGCCTTCTTTTGCCTGTTGAAGTCCGCTACGATGACGATGAAAGCATGGAAGATCCCCGCGAAGAGCTTGTTGAGCAGCTTATTGAATATCAGCGTTTTAAAAAGCTTTCTGTCTTAATGGAAGAGCAGGAAGAGCAAAGCGAATGGAGCTTTGAGCGTAAAAAAATAGAAAGAACGCTTCCGTTTGACGAAGATGATTCCCAGTGGAAAAAAATGGATACTTGGGCTTTGCTTCAGGATATGCAGAAAATTTTTAGGAATCTTACAAATGTAAATCCTGATGAGCGTCTTTTGAACATGGGCGAGGATATTGCTCCGAATGAAAAGATTGCCTTGATAAACGAGCTTCTGGAAAAGAAAAGCGAATGTATGTTTACAGACTTGATAACCAGAAAAGGCAACGAACTTGACGTGATTTGCGCTTTTATGGCGATTCTTGAAGCGGTAAAATTGAATTTAGTTGAAATATATCAAAATAAAATGTTTGGAGATATAAAAATATGCAGGAAGCAGAAAGCGGCATGATTTCAGAGGAAAAAAAAGAAGTAAATGAAAATATAGAGGCTTCAGAAGATACTTTGGACGAAGCTGAAAACAACCTTGAAAAACGCCGGGCAGATTTAAATCTTGATACAGAAACTGCGCTTTTGGAAACTGTTCTTTTTTTGGAAAGCGAGCCTCAGACTGTTGAAAATCTTTCAAAGATAACAAAGATGGCTACTAATGTAATTGAAGAATGCATTGAGCGTCTAAAAGAAAAGTATTCGAATGCGGATTCAGGAATTGAGCTTTCAATGATTATCGGCGGCTGGACTCTTACGCCAAAAAGAGAATGCTTTGACTTTGTAAAAGAGCGGTATGGAAAAAAGAATGAAGGCAGATTGAGCCGCGCCGCTATTGAAACTTTGTCGATTATTGCTTACAGTCAGCCTATAACGCGTGCGGAAATCGAAAGCATACGCCATGTAAATGTGGACAACATGATGCGTGTTTTGCTTGACAGAAAGTTTATAAAGGAAGTCGGAAAAAAAGATATTCCCGGAAAACCTGTCATGTACGGCACAACAAAAGAATTCCTGGAATTCTTCCATTTGCAGAGCATTGCCGATTTGCCGCAGCTTGATGAAAAAGAAAGCGAGAGGTTCGAACTTGCCCGTTAATAATTCAAATGAAAAAAGTGAAGACACAATGCGGCTTCAGCAGTACATGGCGAAATGCGGTGTTGCAAGCCGCCGTGCCAGCGAAGCGATTATCTGCGCCGGACGTGTTACCGTAAATGGAACTGTCGTAACAGAGCTTGGAACTAAAGTCAGCGCGCAAGACAAAGTCTGTGTAGATGAAAAAGAAATC
Organism: Desulfovibrionaceae bacterium; assembly: GCA_963654755.1. Classification (GTDB taxonomy): domain Bacteria; phylum Spirochaetota; class Spirochaetia; order Treponematales; family Treponemataceae; genus Treponema_D. The sequence goes on along the minus strand of CAVKBG010000036.1, from coordinate 23,103 downwards.
CACCTTGAAGAAAAAAAACGTTATGTTCTTTTAAATAAGCCTTCTGGATATGTGTGTTCCGCAAGCGATGAAAAAGGCCGCCCTGTTGCACTTGACTTGCTCAAAGAAGCTTATTCTGAGCGTCTTTACAATGTTGGCAGGCTTGATATGTTTTCAAGCGGTCTTATTATTTTTACAAATGACGGAGACTTTGCCGCAAAACTTTCTCATCCTTCCGCGGAACTTGAAAAGGAATACATTGTAGACACAAGCCTTCCTATGCCGCGTTTTCTTGCGGATGACTTTATGGACGGAATCAGAATCGACGGAGTTTTTTACCGCTGCAAAGATGCCCGCGAGCTTAATTCGCATAGAATGAGAATTGTTCTTGTTGAAGGCAAAAACCGCGAAATCCGCCGTGTGTTTGAAAAGTATGAAGTCGGAATAAAAAGCCTTATGCGCATAAGAATTGGCTGCGTTGGAGTTGGAGAGCTTCAGTTTGGACAGTTCAGGGATTTGACTCAAGACGAAGTTAAAGCCCTTCTTAGACTTTGCAAAAATTAAAAAGAGGTTGTTATGGTTGTTGCTATAGACGGTCCTGCAGGAACAGGAAAAAGCACAGTTGCTGGAAAAGTTGCAAAAGACTTGAATCTTACATATTTAAATAGCGGAAGTTTTTACCGCGCCCTTACGCTTGCTTTGCTTGATTCAGGGATAAATCTTGACGATGAAAAATCCGTAGTTGACTTTGCAAAAAAGCAGAAGCTTGACTATGTGAACGCAAGACTGATTCTGAACGGAAAAGACGTTGACGATTTGCTTCATCAGGACAAGGTTGACGCGAATGTTTCAAAAGTTTCTTCTTTTGTTGAGCTTCGGCATTTTGTCAATTCAAGAATGCGGCAGATTGTAAAAAGCCTTAGCATAATTTGCGAGGGCAGGGACATGACAACTGTTGTGTTTCCTGATGCGGAATTCAAGTTTTATCTTGATGCCAGCATTGATGTTCAGGCAAAAAGGCGTTTTGATCAGGGAGTCAGCGGACTTTCACTTGAAGAAATAAAAGCCGCCATAATAAAGCGCGATGAAATGGACAGAAACAAGGCTGAAGGCTCGCTAAAAAAAGCAAAAGACGCATTCTATATTGACACTTCAGACTTGACCATAAATGATGTTTGTGCAATAATCGAAAGCAAAATAAAATCAAAAGGGTTTGCTATGGAAAAGGAAGTGGAAAAGAATGGTGCCCAGGGCTCCGACAACATTTACACACAATTAGAAGCATCTATTAATAACATGGAGCCGGTTGAAGACGGTGCTAATGTAAAGGCTACTGTTGTTCAAGTTACAGATGATATTGTATTCGTTGACGTAAACTGCAAGTCAGAAGGAAAAATTCCTGTATCTGAATTTGCTGGCAATCTTCCAAAAGAGGGAGATGTAATTACAGTATATCTCGTAAGCCAGTTTGGGAAAAACGGTCCTGTTGTTTCAAAGCAGAAGGCCGATGAAAAACGCCTTTGGGAAGAACTCAAAGTTGCTGCTGAACAGAAAACTCCTGTAGAAGGTGTTATTTCTTCTGTTACAAAAGGCGGATATATGGTTAATCTTGGCGGTGGAATTTCTGCATTCCTCCCAATCAGCCAGGCAGATGCTCAGAAAGTTGAAAAAGAAGACAAGCTTATCGGCGTAAAGTCTAAGTTCTATGTTGAGCGTCTTTATAGCAACGGCAAGCGCAATGTTGTTGTAAACCGCCGCAAGTATCTTGAAGAGCAGATTAACGAAAACCGCGATAAATTCTTTGAAACTGTAAAGATTGGCGACACAGTAAAAGGTGTTGTAAAGTCATTCACAAGTTTCGGCGCATTTATTGACCTTGGCGGATTTGACGGTCTTCTTCATATCAATGATATGAGCTGGGGACACGTAACTCGTCCAAAGGATTTTGTAAAAAAAGGTCAGGAAATCGAGCTTAAGGTTATCCGCCTTGATCCAGAGGGAAAGAGAATCAACCTTTCTCTTAAGCATTTTACAGAAGATCCGTGGGTTCACTTTGAAGAAAAGTACCATGTAAATGATATTGTAAAGGGAAAAGTTACTAAAGTTCCTGATTTCGGCGCATTCATTGAGCTTGAAGAAGGAATTGAAGGTCTTGCCCATATTTCTGAATTCAGCTGGACAAAGAAAATCAACAAGCCGTCTGACATGGTAAAAGAAGGCGATGAAGTTGAATGCATGATTCTTGGCTATGACATTCAGGGCGGACGTGTTTCTCTTGGTCTTAAGCAGGTTACAGAAAATCCTTGGGATTCAATTGCTGAAAAATATCCTGTTGGAACAAAAGTTTCTGGCAAAGTTGTAAAGATTGCAAACAGCGGCGCATTTGTTCAGCTTGAAGAAGGCATTGACGCTTTCCTTGCTGGCGAAGATCTTTCTTGGACAAAGAAAATCAAGCATCCTGGAAGCGAAATCAAAGTTGATCAGCCTTTGGATGTTGTTGTTTTGGACTGCGATCCAGAAAACCATAGAATCCGTGTTGGTGTAAAGCAGCTTACAGACAATCCTTGGAAGGCTTTTGCTGAAGAATACAGAGTTGGCGGAACTCTTGAAGGCGAAGTTACTTCTATCAATGACTTTGGAATCTTTGTAAAAGCTCCTAATGGAATTGAAGGTCTTGTTAACAAAGCAAACCTTAGCGATGACCGTGATGTTCCGTTTGAGGAAGCTGTAAAGAAATACAATGTTGGCGATAAAGTTAACGTTTATGTTGTCTCAATTGATGTGGACAAAGAGCGCGTTGCTTTCTCTGTAAAAGAATACAAGAGAGCTCAAGATCGTGCTGAAATTTCACAGTATATGTCTTCTAGCAATGATGACAGAGCTTACACAATTGGCGACAGCGTAAAGAGCCACGCAGAGTAAAAACAAAATCAATGAGTGGAAACAGTTTGATTTCTTTAGACAGACTAAAGTCACTCATTGAAATTAATACACGCATAAATTTAAATTATGCAGATCCAGATACATTGCTGGTTTCAATTTTGGAATCAGCAATGCTTATGGTCAAATGTGAAGCCGCATCTCTTCTTCTTGTGCGGAAAGAAATCAATTCACTGGAATTTTATATCAGTCTTGGTCCTAAAAATTCCGAAGTTAAGAAAATCCTTGTTGAAAAAGAATCAATTGCTGGCTGGGTTGCGGAAAATTGCCAGTCGGTCATAATCAATGATGTAAACAGCGATCCGCGCTTTAATTCCACAGTTCAAAACACAACAAAATATGTTACAAGAAACATGATAGCTTTTCCTATGAGCGTGAAGGGCGATTGCGTTGGCGTAATTGAGCTGATTAATAAGGAAAATAACGGCGATTTTACCGCTGATGATCTTGAAATTCTTGAACTTTTGGGCGAACAGGCGGCTGTTGCTTATCAAAATGCCTTGCGCTACAGAAAAAATAAGGTTCAGCTTAATGCGCTTCAGTATGTAGTTGACGCTGGCAAAGGCTATCATCCTTTTATTGCGCGGAATCCTCTTGTTCTTTCTTTGATTGAAAACATAAAGCGGGCTTCTGCGATTAATTCTTCTGTTTTGATTACCGGCGAAAGCGGAGTTGGCAAGGAGCTTTTTGCAGAGCAAATTCATCTTTTGAGCAACAGAAAAGACAAACCGTTTGTCCGCGTGAGTTGCGCTTCTTTAAGTCCGTCTTTGCTTGAGTCGGAATTCTTTGGACATGTGAAGGGCGCTTTTACCGATGCTGTTTCCGCAAGAAAAGGCCGTTTTGAAATGGCTGACGGCGGAACAATTTTCCTTGACGAAATTGGCGAGCTGCCTTTTGATTTGCAGGCTAAGCTTTTGCGTGTGATTCAGGAAAAAAAGTTTGAGCGCGTTGGTTCTTGCGATACGATTTCAGTTGATGTAAGAATTATTGCCGCAACAAACCGCGACTTGGAAGCGATGATAAAGGAAGGAACTTTTAGAAGCGATTTGTATTTCAGGCTGAATGTTCTTCCGATTGCAGTTCCTCCTTTGAGGGAGCGCAGGGATGAGCTTGAAGATTTGTGCGAATTCTTTTTGAATAAATTCAAGGCTGAAATACATAAAGAATTTCTTGGTTTTTCGGAAGCCGCAAAAAAAGCGATTTATTCTTATATGTGGCCGGGAAATATCCGCGAACTTGAAAACACAATTGAACGGGCCTGCATAATCGGAAATCCTCCTTTTATTCAGCTGAACGACTTGAGGCTTCCTGTGGATTCTGAAAATTTGCCGGAAAGCACTGAAATTCAAAACTGCGCAGAAGAGCTTTCTCTTATGAAAGACCGCAGCTTGAAAAATGCGCTTTCGGAATTTAAAAAGCAATATGTTGAACGAATTCTGAGGGAAACAAATTGGAATCAGACTGCCGCCGCAAAAATTCTTGATATTCAGCGCACTTATGTTTCAAAGCTTATTTCTGAGCTGAATATCCGCAGGACTTAGTTTCAGGTTTTGACAAAAAAACTGATATTCTATATAATAAAAAAATATTCGGAGTAAAAAATGTCTAAGGAAAAAAAAGCTACTGCAAATGTAAAAATTGAAGATTTCATTATTAAAAATAGAAAAATATTCGTTTGCGGTGTGGCTGTTCTGGTTGTTGCCGCTGCAGTTGTTTGCACAGTTTTTGCAATTTCTGATTCAAATAAGAAAAAGGATCTTGCTGCTATTGATTCAATTGAATATTCTTATGTTGCAAAATCAGGCGGAATTGAAGACGATGAAATTGCTTCTCGTCAGGCAAAAGCAGAGGAAGCTCTAGCTCCTTATCTTTCAAAGAAAAATGTTGCTGGCGTTCGTGCCAATATGCTTTATGCTGATGTTGCCTTTGCAAAAAAGGATTTTACAAAAGCGCTTGACTGTTATTTAAAGGCTGCCAATGCTTCTAAAAAAGCGTATACTTATGCAGAATGCATGTACAATGCTGCTGTTTGCGCAGAAGAGCTTTCTAAAAATGAAGATGCTGTGGCTTATTATAAGACTGCCGCAGATGACAAGGATTTTTATCTTGCTTCCCATGCGCTTTTTAACGCCGCAAGAGTTTTAGAGCTTTCAGAAAATTATTCTGATGCTGCGGAACTTTATCAGAAGACAGTCGATTCTTACAGCGGATATGAGTGGGCAAATCTTTCAGAAAGCCGCCTTATTGATTTAAAGGCAAAAGGAAAAATTGACTAAAAATCAGTATTTTTATAAAGAAAAAATTGGCGGTGTTTGTTTTGTAAAAAAATTAAAAACCGCCTTTTTTTTATTTGCCATGCTTTTTGTCAGTTGCGGACTTGACACTTTTTATTACCTTGAGCCGCCAAAAACTGATGGGCACACAACAAAATACACAAGCACAGATAGACCTCAGCTTTATTTTTCTTTTCTGACTAACGAAGAAGGCGATAATTCCAGTTACGGCTCATCTGATTTTTCCTTTCTTGGAACTGAAGTCTATTACAAAATTTATAATAATTATTCTGCAATGGTCAGCGCGCAAAGTTCGATTGACTCATTGAATTCAAGCAGTGATGTTTCGGCTGCGGCGACTAATATTATAAATTCAAGAAACTACAAAACGCTTTTATTTTCATCATACAACCAAACTCCTTTGATTCCAGAAAAAAATGATGACCGCTATGTTTATATCCGCCTGAATAGCATTAGCGGGCAAGATGAATATTCCGCTGTCGTTTGCTACGGAACTTCTGCAATGGAAAGCTATGTTGCCGGTTCAAGCGGTGTAACTTTGATTGGAAAGCCTTTGCGTAATGTGAGTTCCGGCTCAGGCTACGGATTTGACTTCAATAAAACTGACAATGATAATCCGCTTCCGGTTTCAAGTGATGAAGATGTAAGCTGGTCAAGTTCTAGTTCCGAAGATGGCGTTTGGTATGTTGATATGTGGGCGGTTTCTGTGGGGCGGGATTCAAGCTATTCCCCGTCTTACAGTAAATTGCTTCACCTTGGTTCGATTTCAATAAGAGAAGAATGGTACGACTGAGCTTATAAAATTTCAAGGATTTTATTTATAAATGCGCAGTTTTTTTCAAGGTCTTCTTTGAGTTTCCAAGGCGGATTCATTATAAACATTCCGCTTCCATAAAGATGAGAGCCGGATTCTGCTTTTGTTTCCTCTGGATTTTTTGTGATTAACTCAACTTTAAAGCTTTCGCAGGGAGTTGTTCCTAGCTTGCAAAAGTCTTCAAGTTCTGTTAAAAGCTGGGAAGTTTCATTTTTTCT
>CAVKBG010000036.1:0-16517 GCA_963654755.1 Desulfovibrionaceae bacterium | reverse complement strand
GCTCGATGTATTCTTTTAGTCCGTGCGGAAATTCCTGCGAAGTCCGTTTGTAGAATCTGTATATTTTTTCTATTCCGTCTTTTGCTTCGTTTGTTTTTAGAATTCGCTCATCATCAAGGCTGAAGATTCCGGCTCCCGAATGGCTGTCGATTATTGTAAAAGGTTTTTCTTTTTTGCAAAGGGAATCCAAAATCAGGCAAAGGCAAGTGTGCTTTAAAACGTCTGCAAGATTTCCGGCGTGATATTCGTGCTGATAGCTTAGCATTTTTCAATTTCCTTTATCCAAAGTTGTGCGCTTGCGTCGCTAGGCATTCTCCAGTCTCCTCTTGGTGAAAGATTTACTGTTCCAACTTTTGCTCCGTCCGGCATACAGCTTCTTTTGAACTGCTGGCTGAAAAATCTTTTGTAGAAATTCTTGAGCCATTTTAAGATGATTTCTTTTGTGTATATTGTTTTTGTAGCCGTGTCCTCTTTTCCAAGGAAAGCTTTTTGCGCAAGAAAATAAATTTTCCGCGGAGAAAATCCCCAGCGCAAAACATAGTAAAGGAAAAAATCATGAAGCTCGTAAGGACCTACAATTTCTTCTGTTTTCTGGCTTATTTTTCCTTCTGAAGGCGGAAGAAGTTCCGGGCTTACAGGAGTTGCAAGAATGTCGTTTAGAACATCAGAAAGATTTTTGTTTCCTTTTTCGTGCGCTTCGTCAGCAAACCAAGAAACAAGGTGGCGGACTAAAGTTTTTGGAATGCTTGAATTTACTCCGTACATGCTCATTTGATCGCCGTTGTAAGTGCACCAGCCAAGAGCAAGTTCGCTTAAATCTCCAGTTCCGATTACAATTCCGTTGCACTTGTTTGCAAAATCCATGAGAACTTGAGTGCGTTCCCGGGCCTGGCAATTTTCGTAAGTTACATCGTGCGTGTTTATATCTTGGCCAATATCTTTAAAATGCTGAATCACAGCGTCTTTGATGTTGATTTCTTTTAAAGTTGTTCCCATTTCTTTTGCAAGCAGGCAGGCATTGTTAAACGTTCTGTCTGTTGTTCCGAAGGCGGGCATTGTTATGGAAAAAATTTTTTCTCTTGAAATGTTGCATTTGTCAAAAGCTCTTGCGCATACTAAAAGAGCCAAAGTTGAATCCAGTCCGCCGCTAAGTCCTATGACTGCTCCCTGCGCATGAATGTGCCTTAGACGTTTTGCAAGTCCTTCCGACTGCATTTCAATTATTGAAAAACATCTTTCTTTTCTTTTTTGAATGTCAGAAGGAACAAATGGATGGAGCGCGATTTTTTCATAAAGCTGTTCATCTATGTTTTCCGCAAAATGTTCCTGCTGAAGTCCGCTTACAAAAATTGTCTTATATTCAGATTTTGCAAAGCTTGTGCTTCTTGAAAATGTTGTGGACTTGATTCTGTCTTGTGTGAGTTTTTCTAAATCGATGTCTGCTATAAGAAAATCCTGCGTGTTTTCAAAAAGAATGGATTCAGCTTTTATTGCGCCGTTTGCTGCGATAATGCTGTGTCCGCTGAAAATCATGTCGGTGGAACTTTCATCATGGCTTGCGTTTGCGTAAATGTACGCGCTGACTGTTTTTGCGGAATGGCCTGCCACAAGCGTCCGTCTGTATTCTGCTTTTCCTGCGACTTCATTGCTTGCGCTCAAATTTGCAATTATCATAGCGCCGTTTAAAGCGTGCCTTGTTGAAGGTGAAAACGGAACCCACAAATCTTCGCAAAGTTCCGCGGCGATTTTTATGGAAGAATCATTTTCGTCTTGAATAAAAATGTCTGTGCCAAACGGAATGTCTTCCAAGCCTTTGCAAAGTGAAACTTGCTTTACCGTGTTTTCAGAAAATGAAGCAAACCAGCGGCTTTCGTAGAATTCAGAATAGTTTGGAATAAAAGACTTTGGAATTAAAGCAAGAACTTTTCCTTTGTAAACAAAAGCTGCGCAGTTGAATCGCTCCGAGTCCAGTTCAACAGGAAGTCCAACGCAAAAAAGAACGTTGCAGTTTTTTGTTTCTTCGCAAATATTTTTCAAGGCAAGATAGCATTCTTCCTGAAGCGTTTTTTGTGCGAATAAATCGGCGCAAGTGTAGGCGCAAATGGAAAGTTCCGGGAATACGAGAAGCTTTATTTTTTTGTCGCTGGCTTTTTTTACAAGTTCAATTATCTGCTTAGAGTTGAAGTCGCAGTCTGCTACAGAAAGTGAAGGGGAAACGCTTGCAACTCTGAAAAATCCGTAGTTCATAAATCGATTATACGAATTATTAGCAGAAAATTCAATTTTTTTATGTGTAGCAGGCGAGAATGTCGTCCTGGCTGTTTTTAAGAAGTTCTATTACGTCTGGCCGGAATGCGTCTTTGTCTTCAAGGATTGTGTTCATTGCCATATTGAATTCGGCTGCGCTTATTTCTTCCGCGGAAAAAAAGTTTATGCAGAATTCTATTGCGATTGCGCACATCTGGGTGTAAATATTGTTGATGCTGCTTTTGAGTCCATGCGGCATTCCTCTTCCATCGTAGCGTTCGTGGTGGTGCATACAGATGTCGGAGCAAACTTTTACAAAGTAGGCGACGCTTGGTGAGCTGTTTACGCCCACAAAATCTGCTCCTGCAATTGTATGCGTTTCTGGAATGTCATCGATTTCTGATTGGGAATAAACCTTGAATTTTTCGTGGCTTACAATCATTCTGCCTATGTCATAAAAATATGCCGCGCGGCTGATTATTTCAATTCCTTCCGGCGTAAGATCTTTTGGAGCTTTTGTCGCAAAATAGTTTTCAAGCATGATATGCACAATTTCACTTACGTGAATATAAAGGTCGTCGCTCTTTTTTTCGCCTTTAAGATAAGTAAGATAAACACGGCGGAGCTTGTCTGCGTAAAGAATTGTCGCCTTGAGTTCATTGTCGGAAACTGTTCCTTTTAGCATTGAAGCTGCGAGAACTTTTTTTGCGAATATCGATTTCAGCTTTGAAAGAATCTGCTCGCTGTCATAAGGTTTTTTGAAAAATCCCGACGCTCCAAAATTTGCGGCTCTTATGATGTTGTCTTTTTTTGCTTCTGAAGAAATGAGCAGAATCACCATTCCCGAATGCCTTGACTTGTCGAGCAAACTGAGCACTTCAAATCCGCTTAGTCCAGGCATATTTATATCAATTATAAGTCCGTCTATTTTTAACGCCGGATTGTTTAAAATATCAAGTGCCGCATATCCTGAATCCGCTTCAATCACATTGTAGAAACTTGCCAGTATGTTTTTTAAAACCGCCCTGTCAATTTCAGAATCATCAACTATTAAAATCGTTGTCATCTCTTGCTCCAGTTGTTGAATATCAAAAATCACTGAAACTGAATTTTTAAATATTTCCATTCAATTATATCATATCATTTTGAAATGTAAAGAAAGAAACTTTTTAGATTTATGTCATTAGTGAGCTTGTCCTGATAGTCTGCTTTGCCTTGACATCTGGTGTGTATTTTTTTAAAATACTGAAAAAATTTCGCGTTTATTTTTGGAAATCTATATGCTTGAAAAAATGAGAAACATTGGCATCATGGCTCATATTGATGCTGGAAAAACAACCACAACAGAAAGAATTCTTTATTACTCTGGAAAAATTCATAAAATTGGTGAAATTGATGACGGCGCGGCTACAATGGATTTTATGAAGCAGGAGCAGGAGCGTGGAATCACAATCGCTTCGGCTGCAATCACAACAGAATGGAAAGGCTACAAGATAAACATTATTGACACTCCTGGTCATGTTGATTTTACTGCGGAAGTTGAACGTTCTTTGCGTGTTCTGGACGGAGCTGTTGCCGTAATTTGCGCTGTTGGATGGGTTCAGCCTCAAACAGAAACTGTCTGGAAGCAGGCTGATGAATTCCATGTTCCGCGCATTTGCTTTGTAAATAAAATGGACAGAGTCGGCGCGGACTTTTTTGGCGCAATGGAAGATGTTCGCAAAAAATTCGGCTGCGAGCCTGTTGCTCTTGAAATTCCTATGGGAAGCGGACAGGATTTTGAAGGCGTTATAGATCTTCTTAAAATGAAAGAAATCCGCTGGGACGCAGAAACAGAAGGCGAAAAATTTACAGAATCAGAAATCAGCGATGAATACAAAGAGATTGCTCAGGAATGGCGCGAAAAGCTTGTTGATGTAGTTGCTTCAAATGATGAAGAGCTTACGGACCTCTATATAGAAGGCAAAGAGATTTCAGTTGAGCAACTTGTGTCCGCGTTGCGCAAAGCTACAATTAACAGGGCGCTTGTTCCGTTCCTTTGCGGTTCAAGCCGGCACAATCAGGGAGTTCAGCCTCTCATTGATGCGATTGTTGCTTATCTTCCTTCGCCGGATGAAGTTCCGCCTGCTGAAGGAATTCACGTAAAGAAAAATGAAGAGGAAAAAATTCTTGTAAAATGCGACCCTGATTCAAAAACTCCGGCTGGACTTGTGTTTAAAATTCAGTATGACCGCGAGGCAGGAATTCTTTGCTTTGTGAGAATGTACTCTGGAAAAATTTCAACAGGAACTCAAGTTTACAATGTGGGAAAAAAGAAACGCGAACGTGTAAATAGAATTCTCCGTGTGAATGCAAACAGAATGGAACAGATGGACAGCGTAAGCGCGGGCGACATTGCCGTTTTTGTTGGACTGAAATTTGCGCAGACTGGAGATACTTTGGGAAGCGAAGGAATGCCAGTCCTTCTTGAAAGCGTAAAATTTCCGGAGCCGGTTATTTCGATTGCGATTGAGCCTGAAACAATGGGCGACCGAGCAAAGCTTCAGGAGACACTTGAAATTCTTAGCCGCGAAGATCCTACATTTACTTTCCGTGATGACGAAGAAACCGGGCAGCTTGTTATTTCCGGAATGGGTGAGCTTCACCTTGATGTTCTTGTTACGAGAATCAGAGACGACTTTAAAGTTCAGTGCAGAGTTGGTTCTCCGCAGGTTACTTACAGAGAGTCAATTTCTACTTCTGCCGATTATAAAGAAGAGTTCAGCAAAGTTCTTGCCGGAAAAGAAAATGCGGCTTGCCTTACGATTCATATTGAGCCAAGAGAAACTGGAGCCGGAAATTCTTATGCTTGCGCAGTGCATGACAATTCAATTCCAAAGGAAATTTATGAAGCGATTGAACAGAGCATTGAAAGCTGCTTTGCTTCTGGAATACGAATGGGCTATCCTTGCACAGACATTGCGGTTTCTGTAACTGATATAAAATACGACGAGCTTACAGCTTCTACTTTTGCATTTGAAGCCGCTGCCGCCGAAGCGTTTGACAAAGCGTGCGAGTCTGCAACACCAGAACTGCTTGAGCCTGTAATGGAAGTTGACATTGAATGTCCTTCTGAATTTGTCGGAGATGCAATGAGCCAGATTACTCAGCGTGGCGGAATGATTGTGAGCATGGATGAAAAGTCAGGTGGAAATGTAATTCATGCAAAAGCTCCAATGGCAAAAATGTTCGGCTTTTCAACAAATCTTCGCTCTGTAACACAAGGAAGAGCAAGTTTCGGAATGGTGTTCAGCCACTTCCAAGTAAAAGCGTAAATTCTTGGAGGACGCTTGAGCAAGATTGTTTACTGCGTTACTGCTTTGGCGGAAACATCTCCTCAGGCTGTTCCTCTTGGCGCTGCTTGCATTGCTTCCGCTGTAAAAAACAGTCCGCTTACAAAAAATATTTTTGAAGTCCGCTTGGCATCTTTTTCTCTTGAAAGCGGAAATTCCTCTAAGATTGAATCTGAAATTTTTTCCTGCGCTGAAAATCTTTTTGCGGTTTGCTTTAGCGTTTTTGTGTGGAACAGAACGCATCTTGAAAATTTGGCGCAAAAAATAAAAGAAAAATTTCCTTCTGCCATTCTTATTGCTGGCGGTCCTGAAGTTACAGCGTCTCCGCTTTCATTTAAAAATTTTGACTGGACTGTTTGCGGCGAAGGCGAAGAATCTGTGCCGTTGCTTCTAAATAAACTTTTTAATTCTGAAAATAAAAACGAAAACTTTGAAATTCAAGGCGTATATAAAAAAGGCGAAAATAAAAATTCCTTGTGTCGCAGTTTGCCTCCGTCATTGCAAAGCTTGTCTTCACCGTGGCTTGACGGAACTTTGAATCCTTCTGATTATTGCGGAGCGTTGTGGGAACTTGCCCGTGGCTGTCCATTTAAATGCTCGTACTGCTATGAAAGCAAAGGCGAAAAAAAAGTTCAGTATTTTTCAATGGAGCGCATAGAACGTGAACTTGAATTTTTTGCTGAAAAAAAAGTGCCTCAAGTTTTTGTTCTTGATCCGACTTACAATGCGAATAAAAGACGCGCGCTGGAAATTCTTCAGCTTATAAAAAGAAAATCTCCCGGAACATTTTTTAGCTTTGAAGCCCGCGCGGAATTTATTGATAGGGAACTTGCTCAGGCGTTTGCTTCTATTCCGTGCAGCCTTCAGTTTGGACTTCAAAGTATGCATAAAGAAGTTCTTGCTTTAGTAAACCGAAGTTTTGATAAAAAAACATTTGTAAAGAACATCGGCATTTTAAATAGAGAAGGAGTTGTTTTTGGATTCGATTTGATTTTCGGACTTCCGGGAGACACTTTTTATGGATTCAAGCAGAGCGTGGATTTTGCCCTTTCTCTTTATCCGAACAACCTTGAACTTTTTTGCCTTAGCGTTTTGCCAGGAACTGATTTGCATGACAAAGCCGCATCTCTTGGTCTTGAATGGCAGCAAGTTCCGCCTTACAATGTTTTAAAAACAAAAACTTTTTCATCTCAAGACATAGAACGAGCCAGAAAATTTTCTTTTGCCGCCGATATTTTTTACAACAAAGGCAGAGCCGTTCCTTGGTTCAATTTGATTTTATTTCCGCTTCATGTAAAGCCTTCTATTTTTCTTGAAAACTTTTCGCGCTTTTTAGAACTGAAAAAAAATGCGGACTTTTCATTTTCTGAAATTCAAAAGCTTCAGCTTGAATTTGTTTTGTCGCAATACAAAAACCGTCATCTTGAAAAAATGATTCCGCTTGCGTCTGACATAATTATTTTGAACAATGCGTTGAGCCTGTTTACTGCGGAAGGAAAAGAATCTTGCATTGAGCTTAATTATCATCCTGACGATTTGATGAGCGGCTATGATGTTGCGTTTTTGTCTGAAAATTGCGGAAAGTTTAAAAATCGAACAAAAGTTTTCGGCGGAAAAAATGGCGCGGACTGGAAAGTTGTAAAATAAAATTTTTTTAACTTTTATGTTTGAAGTTGATTTAAAATAAAAAAAGACACTTGAAAATCAAGTGCCTTTACTGAGCTACTCGTGATTCGAACACGAGACCCACGCCTTAAAAGGGCGTTGCTCTACCTACTGAGCTAGTAGCCCATCCGTTTTTCAACGTGATTAGTATCATATACTCTAAAACAAATTTGGTCAAGAGCATTTTACTGTTTTTTCAAAATAATTCGAACAAAATTTTCCCCTTGACACAGTTCGAGTTTTCTTTTTTACTTTTATTAGTTATATGAATGGACTTGTTTTAGACGGAAGTAAAAATGTTTTTCAGGTTGAATGTGATGACGGCTTTATCCGCGAATGTTCTTTAAAAGGAAAAATTTTAAAAGACGGAAAAGGCTATTACAATCCTCTTGCGCCGGGAGACATTGTTGTGCTTGATGATGATTCCCTTGAAGATGAAAAAGGTCTTATAAAAAATCTTGTTCCCCGGAAAAATGAATTTGTCCGCTGGAATGTAAAAAAAAGACAGCCTCAGGTTCTTGCCTCAAACTTGGATTATCTTTTGATTGTTACAACTCCAGACGAGCCTCCGTTTAAGCCGCGTTTTATTGACCGTGCTCTTGTTCAGGCGGATTTTCAAAAAATAACTCCAGTGATTGTCTGCAATAAATATGAGCTTCCGCAGACGGACGAATTTAAAGAGCGGCTTTTGAACTGGGAAGAAATGGGCTACAAGGTAATCCGTTCAAGCGCAAAAACTGGAGAGGGAATCGAGGAGCTTGCGAATTTCATCGAGAACAAAACCTGCGCCTTTGTTGGAAAAAGCGGCGTTGGAAAAAGTTCTATAATAAATGTTCTTGACAACAATGTTGTTTTAAAAACTGGCAGTCTTTCTAAAAAATACGGAAAGGGAACTCACACAACTACAAAAGGAACTTTGATTCATCTTCAGCTGAACGAAGCTCTTATGGGCGGAAGAAAAGATGCAGTTGCAAATATAATCGACACTCCGGGCGTAAAAACTTTTTTGCTGCACGGAATTTCCGCGGAAAATCTTGCGCTTTATTACAAAGAATTTTTTCCGTTTATTGGAAAATGCAGTTTTGGAATGAGTTGTTCTCATATAAAAGAAAAAGGTTGCGCAATTTGCAAGGCTGTTGAAGAAGGAAAAATTTCAAAGGCGAGATACGAAAGCTGGAAAAAAACTTTTGAAGAATTAAAGACCGGCGTTTGGGGCGACTGATTTTTCAGTTAAAAAAATCATTTGGAATTTCTGATTCAATTGTAATTTTTTCTTTTGAAACCGGATGCACGAATTCCATTTTTCTTGCATGAAGTTTTATTCTGTCTGATTTTATTCCGCCGTAAAGCTCATCGCCTGCAATCGGAAGATTCACACTTGAAAGCTGAACTCTTATTTGATGAGTGCGTCCTGTGTGCAGCTGGCAGTCAATTTGAATAAAGCCGTTTTTTTCTGAAATTATTTTAAAGTCAGTTTTTGCAAAAAGTCCGCCTTTTGATTCTGGAACAATTCCCATTTTGCAAGCCGAGCTTTTTGGTGAAATTCGCGCGATAAAATTTTCAACTGTGAATTCTTTTTGTTCAGGAAGTTTTCCAGTGCAAACTGCTCTGTAGATTTTTTTTATTCCGCGGTTTTTAAACATTTCCGAAATCTCTTTGTTTACGCTCCGGCTTTTTGTGAATAAAAGAATTCCGCTTGTTTCTCTGTCCAGCCTGTGCATTATTCCAACGTAAGGCGGATTTCTAAGAGCGGGATTTTTTTGCCACAAATATTTTACTGCACAGTCGTGGGCATTTTTTCTTTGACCTGTGATTGTCTGTTCAGTCGGAAGAAAAGGCGGCTTGTTTATTGCGATTAAATATTCATCTTCAAAAAGCACATCGTTTTCTGTAAGTTCAAAATCTGCATCTTCCGGCTGCTTTTCAAAAAAGAATTTTTCCTTGTCAATTAAAACTTTTATTGTACTTCCAGAATTTATTTTAAATGAAGGAATTCTGCATTGCCTTGAATTTATGTAAACTGCGCCGGAAACAATTAAGCGCCTGATTTTGCTGTTGGAAATTTCACCTTCAAGAAGCTCTGGAATTTTTTGCCGCAGAAATTCGTTTAAAGTTTTCTTTTCGCTTGCTGTCCAAATTTTTTCAATCATCGGTTTATAATAAACTGCATTTTGAATAAATTCAATTTCCGCCGATTTTTAATTTACAAAAAAAATGCAAGGTTTTATAATCTTCGGATATGGAAAAGCAAGAAAATTTAAAGATTGGAGTTTGCTGGATTTTATTTTCCGCATTTGGATTTGCTGTGATGGGACTTTGCGTGCGTTTGGCAGGAAATCTTCCTTTTGTTCAGAAAACTCTTTTTAGAAATCTGATTGCGTTTTTTGTTGCTTTTTCAACTTTGTGCATGAAGGCTAAAAAGGACAAGTCGGTTCTTTATGTTCCGCGTGGAGCTTGGAAATTTTTGCTTTTAAGATCGGCTGTCGGCTCTCTTGGAATCTTTGGAAACTTTTACGCATTGGGTTTTATGAACATTTCTGACGCTGCTATGCTGAATAAAATGTCGCCATTTTTTGCGGTGGTTGCAAGCATTTTTATTCTTGGTGAAAAGCCGAATTTAGTTTCTGCATTTTCATTGATTGTTGTTTTTACAGGCTCGCTTTTTGTTATAAAACCTACATTTGATTTTGTAAAAGTTTTTCCGGCATTGTTTGCTTTTGTCGGCGGAATGGGAGCTGGCTTTGCGTCTTGTTTTGTAAGAAAACTTCATTCGTATAATGTTTGCGGCGATTTTATAATTGTGTTCTTTTCAATTTTTTCGAGCTTGCTTGCGATTCCTTTTGTTTTCTTTTTCCATGCGCCTATGAGTTTGTTTCAAGTTCTGATTTTGCTTTGCGCGGGACTTGGAGCTGCTTGCGGTCAGTTTGGAATGACAAATGCTTACTTCAATGCTCCGGCTTCAAAAATTTCAATTTATGATTATTCGAATATTGTTTTTGCAGGAATTCTTGGATTTATTTTTCTTGGGCAGATTCCAGACATCTTTAGCATTGCAGGATATTTTATTATAATTGGAACTGCAGTTCTTGTTTTTATTTACAATTCAAAAAACGTGGCTAAAAAATCAGTCTGAAAATTAACAGGGCGTTTTGCTTTCCGTAAGGGATTTTAAAATCGATTCCATTACTTTAAAGCTTGCAGGAGTCAGCGAGTCTATGTTGTCATTTTGTGTGTGAAAAAGCCGCCAAGTGTAGGGCAGGTGCTCTTTGTATGAAAAGTCTGGAATGTTTTCTTCAAGGCGTTTTTGCTTTGAGGATTCTCTGTTCATTACCGCGTCTTCAAGAGATTTGTCGCTGTTGATTTTTCTTGCATAAAGCGAAGCTTCTTCTGCTGGCAAAAGTGTGATTGCAACTGCTGGAATTCCGCAGGCAAGAAAAGACGCGTTGTCGCTGTACGGAACTGGAAGCGTCATCCATCTGCCGTCTGTGGCGCGCTTTAAAATATTCTGTGTTCTTGTGTAAAGGTCATTGAACTGAGATTTGAATTTTGCAGAAGCGAGAGAACTTAATCCGCTTTTTGAAAGAATCGGAATTTCACCGCGTCCGCAAGCATCAAAAACATAAACATCATCGTTTGTAATTCCAAGACGCTGAAAAGTTTTTGCAATTCCAAATGCGCCTTGGTTTGTTACAGTCCAGCCAAGCTCTTCCCCGTCTGTAAAAAAAATTCTTACGTTATGGAACGAAGGATAATTTTTAAGCCACACTGCCCAGTTCATGAGCTGCCAGTCTGCCGCGCTGTTGTCGTTTGCGCCCGGACTTTCTGGAACTCTGTCATGGTGGGCAATTACAGTTTTTATTTTAAACTGAGGATTGTAGCTTGAAGAGCCAAACTGAACTAAAATGTGATTCTTTCCGTCTATTACAACTCGGTTGGATTTTACACCACGGTTTTCAAGCCATTCTTGTATAAAGTCCGCGCGGTTGCAGCCTTGAGCTAGATATTCTGAAAACTCATTCGGAAGGAATCCCATATTATTCTAGTAGTCTCCGTTTCTGCGGCGATTGTTTGAACCGAATCTTCTTCCGCCGTCTCTTGAAAAACTTGAACGCTGCTCACGAGGCTTTTTTTCTTCTGCATAGTTTACGCGGATTTTGCGTCCGTCAACTTCTTTGCCTGAAAGCTCAGCGATTGCCTTGTCTGTTTCCGCAGAATCTTCCATTTCAACAAAGCCGAATCCTTTTGACTGGTTTGTGTCGCGGTCAATAATAATTGTTGCAGAAACAACATTTCCGTAAGCAGAAAACAATGAGCTTAAAGTGTCTTGCGTTGTCGCATAGCTCAAGTTTCCGACGTAAAGTCTTTTTGACATAAATAATTCCTTGCAGATTCACAAAGCCTTGGCAAGGAATCATGCAATATTAAAATACTATGGAAAAAATGCGCTGTCAAGTAAAATTGACTTTGATAAATTTAGACTGTTGATTTTTAGCATTCTGTGTTATAATATCTTTATATGAAGAAAGAAGAATTTTATGATTTGCTGGAAAGTATTCCAAAAGCCGAGCTTCATGTTCACGAGGAAGCTGTTTTAAGCAGGGAAACCGTAAAGAAAGTTTATAAGCGTAATTTTAATCAGGATATGTCAGATGAGGAATTCAACTCTCTTTTTGAATACGATGATTTGACGGGCTTTCTTTCTTCCTTTATAAAAATCCAGTCTTATTTTACAAACATAAATGACTTTGAATATATGTTCAAGGATTTTGAAGATTACTTGGACAAAAACAATATTGTCTACTGCGAAACTTTTTTCAGCCCGACTTCGCATTTAAAGAAAGGCTGGAGCTTCCATGACATGATTAGCATTGTTCAAAAAAGCATTGAACGCATCAAGGAAAATTCCGGGCGCACTGTAAAACTCATTGTTGATGTGAGCCGTTCGTTTGGTGTGGAAAACGCAATGAAGAATTTGGATCTTGTGCTTGCTGAAAAAAGTCCTTATATAGTTGGAATCGGGCTTGGCGGAGATGAAAAGAAAGGTCCTGCCGCGGAATACAAAGATGTTTTTGTAAAGGCAAAAGAAAACGGACTTCATGTTGTAACTCATGCCGGAGAAAGTTGCGGCGTTTTTTCCATGAAGGACAGTTTGGAACTTTGCAAGGCTGAACGTCTTGGCCATGGAATTGCCGCTGCTCAAGATGCTGATTTTATGAAATATCTTGCAGAAAATAAAATTCCACTTGAAGTTTGTCCTACAAGCAACATTTTTATCCTAAAAGAATTCAACGGCGATATGAAAAATCATCCTGTAAAAAAACTTTACGATGCAGGTGTTTTTGTTACGCTGAATACGGACGATCCTACATTCTTTAAAGTTTCGCTTATTGATGAATACTGGAATGTTTACAAGAATCAGAATTTTTCTTTGGATGAAATAAAAGAGATTATCAAGAACGGCTACAAGGCTGCTTTTATTTCCCAAGAAGAAAAAGACAGTTATTGCAAAAATGTTGATGCTGCTTGGGATGATTGGTTTAAAAAACATCCAGAAGCAAAGTGATAGAATAATATTTTTGTTATTAGCATTTTAATATGTTGCCGTGCAAATCGTAAATCTGATATGCACGGCAATTTTTTTTGTCATTTTTTAATTTTTACAGTAAAACTAATCTTGGTTTCTTTTCCTTGCCAGTCAGTAATTTCTAAAGTTCCTCTTCCGGCAGTGCCAGTTGTTTTTATATAAATGCCGGACATTCCGCCTTTAAGAGAAACTGCTTTCGGCCCGATTATTTCAATTGCGCCTTCCGCTTCTGCAATTACAGCTTCCTGCATAAAAGGTTGAAGGTTTCCGTTTTCGTCTTCTGCACGCAAATGGACTTCTGCAACATCGTAAGTTTCTTCTTCTATTAAAACTGTGCGGCTGACTTGCGTTTTTAAAGCGGCGTTTTTGCACATTGACTTTACGAGCGTTTTTACAGTCTTGCCGTTTTTAATCGCTTCAAATTTATAGGAAGAAGATTCTCCGCCCCAGTTGCCTATGTACTTTCCAAAAAGCGCGATGAGTTTTTCTTTTGAAATAACGCGCATTGCAAAAAGTTTTGCGGCTTCAATTTTGTACTTTGCAGGAAGATTGTTCTGCCCGAATTTTTTTATTGCAAAAATCAGCTGTTTTATTTTTTCGCTGTGCTTTGCAGAAATTCCTTCTTCATCAATGAGCCTGTTTCCGATTATGTCGTCAACAAGAATCGGTCCGTGCGTAAGATTTTTAAACGGTGAATCAGACGCTTTGAATTCCTTGATAAAAATGTTGTTTACAAAAAGTTTTACAGAGTCAGCGTTTGTAAAAATCCACAGGTCGCCCAAAAGTCCTTCGTTGTATTCTCCAATGCTCATGTTGGAATTTACTTCAATAAAATCTCCGGTAAAATCTTCCTGGCTTTTATAGACTGCCGCCGCTAGCTTTGGATTTCTGAACATATCCATTACGCCGTGGTAGCAAATTCTGTCCCCGGAACCAAATTCCTTGTGAGTGTTGTAGTCGAACGCGCACCAACCGCTTGAGCCTGCGCAGTCGTCGTGTCCTGCAACGCTGTCGAGAACTGTGGCGTGCCTTATTGCGTGTTCTGTTCTTCTTTGCTCTGTGTCGAATGATTTTGTTGGGAACATGTGGCCTGAATGTTCTGTTACTAAATATCCGCCGTGGCTTTTTGTAACTTTGATTTTATCAAGGCTTCCAGCGTTTTTACCAGAATGGCTAAAGTCGTTGTAAGTATATACGTCTTCCAGCAAGTTGCTGTCCTTAATGCATCTTACGCCGCCAGTTGGACGAGTTGAATCTATTTTGTGCGCAAGGAAATTTGTTGCCTTGTAGAATTCGTCATCGTCTTTGCTTTCGTTTATTCTTACGCCCCAAATAAAAACTGAAGGATGGTTTCTGTACTGCGAAATCATTTCATCTTCATTTTCCAAAGCCTGCGCTTTCCAAGCATCATCGCCAATGTGCTGCCAGCCCGGAAATTCCGTGAACACAAGAATGCCAAGTTCATCGCATCTGTCTATAAAATATTTGCTCTGCGGATAATGCGAAGTCCTTACGTAGTTTACGCCGAGTTCAAATTTTAAAATGTCGGCGTCTTCTTTTTGGATATTCTTTGGCATTGCGTATCCCACATACGGGTATGACTGATGCCTGTTCAGTCCGCGAAGTTTTATTTTTTTTCCGTTGAGATAAAATCCGCTTTCATCAAATTTTATTTCCCTGAATCCGAATCTAACAATCTTTTTGTCTGCAATTTTTCCCTTTGGATTTATAAGCTCCGTAACAAGATTGTAAAGAACCGGCTGCTCAAGAGTCCATGGGTGAACTGGCTGTGCGTCCGCCGCAGTAAGAATTTTGTTTCCCGGAACTCCTGTATTTATCTGCGCCACAACAGAGCTTGAGCTTTCAACTCGCTGAACAATTGAATATCCTTCCGCGTCAGAAGAATTCAAAGTTATTTCTGTTTCAAAATGGCTTGCCTTTGTTTTTATAAAAATATCTTCTATATAAATAGGATTTTTTATATCAAGATAAACGTCTCTGTAGATTCCTCCGTAAGTCATGTAGTCGATTACGAATCCAAACGGCGGAATGTTTAAAGACTCGCGGCTATCCAGTTTTAATGCAAGCAAGTTGTTTCTTCCTGCCGGCAAAAGTGAATCTGTCAAGTCAATTGTAAAAGCCGTGTAGCCGCAGCTGTGCCTTGCAAGAAATTTTCCGTTTAGAAAAACATCACATTGGTGAGCTGCGCCTTCTATTGTAAGAAGAATTTTTTTTCCTGCCCATTCTTTTTCTGTTTTAAAAATTTTTCTGTAAACGCTAAGTTTTTGATATTCGCTTTCATCAAAGCCGTTAAAAGGAGTTTCGCAAACTGAATGCGGAATTCTTACTTGCTCGAATTTTCCCCTGTATTTTGAATCTAACATTTTTTCATTGAATGACGGAGAAAATTCCCAGCCGTTGTTAAAATAAATTCTATCTTTCATTCTTTTAGTCTATTCAAAAGAATTTTTATCGTCAAGGTTGAAATTGCCAGTTTAATTGTAAAAAAGTCGCTTGTTTTGCGACCTTTTAGAAAAAAAAGTTCTTATAATTTGTAAAAAATCGATTTCCGCCTCTTGACAAAAGTCGGGGGGGGTAGAATGAGATTATATTATTTTTATTTGGAGGGCTTTTATGAAAAAGCTATTGGTTGCTGGGTTTTGTCTTTTGGGAGCTTTGTGCTTTATGCAGGCGCAGGGAGTTGACTGGAAGAACTATGGAGCGGGAATTGAGGAAGGAGATTTTATTGTCCGTGGCGACATTGGATTTTCTAGGCACTGGAAAGCCCTGCCTTATGATGGCTCTATGAAAGTTCCGTATCTTGAAGCGTCCGTTGAGTACACAAAAAAAATCAATGAGTTTCCTTTGGGATTCGGCGGATTTATCGGATATTCGCAGGACAAAATGAAAGAAAGTGTTTCGTCCGGAGTGGATGGAGTTTCTGGCTACGAATGGAAAGGCGAGATGAATTATATCAACTTGGGTGCGCTTGCAAATTATCATATTCAAGTTCCTGTAGAAAAACTTGACTTGTACGCAGGACTTCGCGTTGGACTTGAATTCTGGAACTGGAAAGTTGATTATTCATATCCTTATCCTTATTATGAAACAACTTCTGGTTCATATCCGTGGTCAACACCAATTACTGTAGTGAAGTATAGAACTGAAAAAGAATCAGTCAAGAAAAACGGAACAAATTTTTATGCAGGAGTAAATCTTGGAGCTTCATATTTCTTTACTGAAAAATTTGGCGCGAATATTGAAGTAGGTTATCCTTCGCTTATAAAAATTGGAGGAACTGCGAAGTTCTAGAATTGAAAATTCTGCGCCTTTACAGGCCGTGCTTTTTTACGATTTTTTTTATATCGGTTCTTAAAGTACGCAAGATTTCTGATTCAATCAATTTTAGTTCTTCTGCAGAAACTGAGCTGTTTGAGTCTTGCGGCATGTAAAGTCTGTAAGGCTCAACTTTAAGCGAGGCGGCAATTTTTTCAACAAACGAAAGAGAAGGAAAACGTTTCTTTGTTTCAATTTGCCCGATGTATGAAGTATCTGTCTTGCAGAGTTCCGCAAGTTTTTCCTGCGTCATGTTTTGCTCTTTGCGGAATCTTTTCAGATTGCTAATAAATGTGTCTTGTAAATCCATTGTTTATATTCTAAAAGCTACTTTTTTCTTTTTGTATATGCTT
>CAVKBG010000035.1:18849-27890 GCA_963654755.1 Desulfovibrionaceae bacterium | reverse complement strand
ACGAACGCTGACCGCCGCAGAAGGAATCTTTGAGACAATGTCGTAGCTTCCGCTTACAGTAAGGTTCAGGAACAGAAGGTCAAGTCCGATTCCTCCAAAAACCTGCGGATAAACAGAGAATCCAGAAGAGCTTCCGCTGAACGAGCTAGGAAGAATTCCCCAAGTGAGCGCATCCAAAACACCGTCGTAATAAGTATCACCTTCTTCCGCAATAATGCTTGCCCAGTCAGCTTTTACCTTCCAGTCAACAGAAGTCTTTGAGAACAACGCGCGTCCTCCAATGAACGGAACAAGGCAAAGCACCTTGATAGAAGCCTGTGTGTTTACCATAAATGTTGTAGACTTAAAGTCGAGACTAGCTTTTGCACTGTCATCGTCTACATCAACGCCGCCTTTTGTGTAATAGAATCCAGCTCCAACTGACCATTTTGGACGCATAAATCCGCCCTGAAGAATCGCATAGCGGATGTCGGCTCCAATAGTAAAGAAATCGATTGCAACAGGATCAATAGCCTTGTCAACTGAATCCATTTTTGAAGTGTCAATTGACATTGCAGTAACGCCAATATCGAACGGAAGAACTATTCCACCAAGGCGCGCATCCACAGTGATTGTCGGGAAAACAAGCGTGTCATTTATATCTTTTACATCATCAACACCGAGCGCAAGGGCAGCGTCTTTAAGTGAAGAAACGTCAAGGGCTGAAACTCCGGCGTTAACACCAGCTCCAAAGTGGAATCCCGGGAAAAGCTTTCCAATCCAGGATTCCGCATAAACATTCTGCTGAGTCTGCGAGTTCGGAACAACATCTACGAGCACATCGCAAAAATCGTTAAGTCCGTCTTCCGCAGTAGTAAATGGAGAATCTGTCGGAATATAATCTTTGATGTTTACATAAGCTTCATTTACCATGTCAGCGGCATTAGTTATCTGGCTTTTTTTAACATTGTTTTCAAGCAACGCATTATTGATTTCATCAACTCTTCCAGAAACCATATTAAAAACATCATCCGGAATATCGATTGTAACTTCGCCGTCAACACCTTTTACAGTGAGTGGCTTTGCAAAAAGTCCTGAAGCCGCAAAAGCGCAAGTCATTGCCAATGCAGCAAACTGTTTTATTTTCTTTACCATAATGGTTCTCCTTAGATTCAGCAAAATTGAATCTTCTTAATTTATAGCATATTATTCTATTCAAGGCAAATAAAATGAGCTGCCTCACAAGATTTTTCAATCCAATCAGGCAGCCCGTTTATTCAGCAAAATAATTTAGCTGTTTTTCATTTTAATGTCATTATCGGGCTTGACCCGATAATCATCTATTGAAATTTTACAACGGATTCCCGTGTCAACATCCACCTTGCGGCACACTGCACGGGAATGACACTTAACGGCTGTTTTTCATTCCGTTTACTTTTTCAAGGCGGGCAAGTGCTTTTGCTTCCGCTTCGTCAGCGTCCTTCTTGAGTTTTTCAACAACAGTGTTGATATTGTTAACCATATATACAGGCTGCAAAGTCGCATCCAGACAATCGCGCCACAAAGAGCTTTCTGGGTCAACAATGTTTCTCTTCAAAGTTGCCATTGAAATTGGAATGTGAACATATTTGTCATGCACAAGGCCGATAACAATTTTTGTTTTTCCTGCCATAGCCGCATGAACCGCATTGTTTCCAAGACGCTCGCAGTAAATAGAATCATTTGCAGTTGTAACAGCCGCGCGCACTTCGTATCCAGGGTCAATGTACTTAAGGTTGATGTGAATTTTCTTTGAAGCGAAATATTCAGTGATTCTGTCGCGAAGATAAACGCCAATGTCTGCAAGTTTTTTGTTTCCAGAAGCGTCAGTTTGATTTGTAGAAGTCAAAAGTTCCTGTCCAGCTCCTTCAGCAACAACAATTACAGCGTGATGACGTTCGTTAAGGCGGGCTTCAAGATGAGCAAGCAAGCCGTTCGGTCCGTCCAAGTCAAAAGGAACTTCTGGAATAAGACAGAAGTTGGCTTCGTGGCTTGCAAGAGCAGTCGCAGTCGCAATAAATCCAGATTCGCGTCCCATAAGCTTTACAAGACCGATTCCGTTAATCTGCGAATGAGCTTCCATGTGGATTGAATTTACAGCCTGAGTAGCTTTCTGAACAGCAGTTTCAAATCCGAACGAACGGTCAATAAACTGAAGGTCGTTGTCTACAGTCTTTGGAATTCCCACAACTGAAATTTTAAGTCCGCGGCGGTCGATTTCGTTTGCAATATCAAGCGCGCCTCTCTGAGTTCCGTCTCCGCCGATGATAAACATCATGTTGATTCCCATGCGTTCAATAGAATCTACGATGTCAGAAGTTCTGTCGCCGCCGCCACGTGAAGTTCCAAGGAAAGTTCCGCCGATTTTATGGATTGCGTCAACATTGTCCGGGTTAAGGTCGATTGTGTCATATCCCTGCTCTGCAAAGAATCCTTTGTAGCCAAACTGAATTCCCTTGATTCTGCGCACGCCGTAGCGATTCCAAAGACAGCGTACAACAGCGCGGATTACATCGTTAAGTCCAGGGCAAAGACCTCCGCAAGTGCAGATTCCAGCTGTAACATGAGCCGGATTAAAGTAAATGTATTCACGAGGACCTGCTTTTTCCATAAACTTGGCTTTGTCGTCGCAATCCTCTTCAACACCTTTATAAACATTCACCTGACGGCGAACATAAGAATTGTCTGTAACATAAGCGGCGCGGAAATTTCCGTGCTCCAAAGAAAGTTCAATCGGAGACTTTACCTTGCATTCTCCCAAGTTTTCCACTGAAAAATCATATTTCATTGTTGCCATAGCAAACCTCGTACCGTGAAATAAAAAAGCGTAAAAACACGCTCTTATAAAGATACTTTCAAATAGTAAAAAATTCAATATCGGAATAAAAGAAATTGCTAAACTTGACCAAAAAGCGTTTTTTGCGTAGTTTTCTATATTATGAGAAAAACTTTTTACACTTTAGCGGCAGTTTTTTTGTGCCTTTTTGCATTTTCAAGCTGCGGATACAACGAACTCATTGACAAGCGTGAAGCAGTTGAGCAGCAGTGGGCAAACGTAGAAAATCAATATCAGAAACGCTCTGATTTAGTTCCGAATCTTGTGGCGACTGTAAAAGGCTACGCTTCGCATGAAGAAAGCGTTTTCACACAAATTGCTGAATCGCGGTCAAAGCTCGGCGGAACTGCAAACGTTGACATAACCGACGATCCTGAAAAATTCGCGCAGTTTCAGGCTGAGCAAAACACTTTTTCTGCAAGCATCGGGCGGCTTCTTGCGCTTACAGAAAGCTACCCTGAATTAAAGGCAAACGAAAATTTCCTTGACTTGCAAAGCCAGCTTGAAGGAATTGAAAACAGAATTTCCACGGAACGCAAAAGATACAACGATGCCGTAAGCGAATACAACAAGTCAATCCAAAAATTTCCCGGCGTTTTAACAGCAAAAATGTTCGGCTTTACAAAAAAAGCTTATTTCCGCTCAGAAGAAAAAGCCGCAAAAGCCCCGGAAGTTTCGTTTTAATTCGGAATCTAAAAAATGAGCACATCTTTTTTCGGCGGAAGCAAGCAGAACAAAACTTTCATCTGGATTCTAGCTCTTACATTTTTCATTGTAGCATTTCTGTCATTTTCAGCAAAAAGCAAAAGCGAGCAGAACGATGCAACTTTTAGCAATGAATCTAGCGGAACATACAAGCCGGTTTTAGACAACGCGGGAATTTTTTCCAAAGCGGAACTAAGGCAGCTTGAATCTTTCATTGCAAATTTGAACGAGCTCACAGGAATTCAGATTGCAGTTATTGTTGCAAAAAACTTGGGCGGCGAAGACATCGAATCATTCAGCATGAACCACGCGGAGCAATACAAGCTCGGTCAAAAAGGAACTGACAACGGAGTTTTGCTCACAGTCGCCATGAAAGAGCACGAAGTAAGAATTGAAACTGGCTATGGCTCGGAAGGAATTCTTACAGATGCAGTTTGCGCACGGATAATCCGCAACAAAATTGCGCCGCTGTTCAAGCAGGAAAAATATTTTGAAGGAATTGAAAGCGGAATCAAAGCCATTGCTTTAGTTTTAACAAGCGATGAAACAATGACAGAAAATCAGTCCCAAGCTGAAAATTCTGCGGAAGAAGACGAAGAAACTCCATTTTCCGTTCTTGCATTTGTCTTTTTTGTAGTGCTTATTTTTGTAATATTTGGACGCGGAAGAAATCTCTGGCTTTTGCCTTTTATTTTTGGCGGCGGAAGTTCAGGCAGAAGAAATTCAGACAGCTTTAGAAAAGGCGGAGGAGGAAGTTTTGGTGGCGGCGGAGCAAGCGGACGCTGGTAAAGCAGATTTTTTAATTACAACTGTCATTTTCTTGCTTGACAAGGGAATCTAATCAAATGCTTCCAATGTCATTCCCGCACTTGATGCGGGAATCTTTTTCACTATAAGACAAAGATTTTCGGTCAAGCCCGAAGATGACAGATTATTTTCCGTGCTCTCTTACAAGAGTGTTCATTTCATTTGCCATATTTTCCAAGGAAACTTGCTTTTGGACAGCTCCAAGCTCATAAGCAACACGTGGCATTCCGTAGACAATAGAAGATTCTTCGTCCTGCCCCAAAGTCCAAGCTCCCTGTTTTCTCATTTCCGCAAGCTGAACCGCACCATCACGGCCCATTCCAGTCATTATAACGCCCAACGCTCTGTTCTGGTAAATTTTCGCCACGGATTCAAAAAGCCAGTCCGCGGAAGGTCTGTGCCCGTTGCGAAGATCTGCGCTTGAAAGCCGGATTACATTGCACAAAGTCGATTTTTCAACAACAATATGAAAATTTCCGGGAGCAATATAAATCTGCCCAGGGTGAATTTCATCTTTGTCTTCCGCTTCTTTTACTGAAAGCGGACAAATTTTATCTAAGCTTGCGGCAAATTCCTTTGTAAAACCTGCCGGCATGTGCTGAACAACAAGTATCGGACGTGAAAACTTAGGATCAAGATGCGCAAAAACTTCTCTAAGCGCGTTAGGTCCGCCGGTAGAAATTCCAATGGCAACAACTTCAATTTTGCCGGGTTCTCTTAGCGGAACAATGACTTCCGGCTCTTTTCTTTTTGAAGTGAATAAAACTGGCGAAAAAGTTTCCTGCGACAAAGCCGCTGGAGCAATTTTATCTATTATGCCTTCTTTTTTTGCAGCGGCTTCAGCTTCACGGAGTTTTGCCTGCTTTACAAAAGTTTCTGTTAATGGAATATTTTTTCCGTTTTTGCGGGCATATCTTCCGCCGTAAGAAGCAATTTTTTCGATAATCGCGCTGGAAACAGAAGCAATATTGCTAGAAACTGAGCCGGACGGTTTTGTGATGAAATCGCTTGCACCAAGCTCAAGGCACTGCATTGTAACAGCCGCGCCCTTTGTCGCTATGGAAGAAAGAATTACAACAGGAATGTCCATACCGCGTTTCTTGCGCTCTTCCAAAAACTGAACGCCTGTCATTTCCGGCATTTCTATGTCAAGAAGAATCAAATCCGGCTTAAGGAACGGAATTTTCTGAAGCGCGAATTTTCCGTTCATTGCAGTTCCGCAGACTTTCATGCCTTCGGTTTCGTCTACAATTCTTGAAATAAGATTTCGCATCAACGCTGAATCATCGCAAACAAGAACTTCAATATTGTCCATCACAAAATCTCCGCAAGAAAAAGGCGGGCTTATTTCTCATTTTTCTGATAAAGGCAAGCCCAAGGTGTTTTTAAAAATTCAAATTTCGTGTCCATTCCAAAAAGACTTTCAGAATGTCCGATAAAAAGATAAGAATGACGCGCCATTGACTTCCAGAAATTGTCAATTGTTATTTTCTGCGCCGCCTCGTCAAAGTAAATAAGAACATTTCGGCAAAAAACAATGTCAAAATTTCTTGCGCCCATGTCAAAACGCAAATTGTGGTAGTCAAATCGGATTGTCTTCATAAGTTCTGGCTTAACCTGATAGCCGCCTTCAACTCTTGTAAAATATGAAGCAAGATAATTCTGCGGAATTCCTGAAATGCGGGAATCCGGGTAAAATCCTTTTTGCGCTGTCATCAAGGATTTAAGAGAAATGTCGGAAGCAATGATTTCAAATGTATAAGGAGCTGGAAGCTTGTCCTTTAAAAGCATCGCCAAAGTGTAAGGCTCTTCGCCAGTTGAGCAGCCCGCGCTCCAAATTCTGATTTTAAAGTCCCCGACAGTCTGTTTTTTATCTTCAATAACATGAGGAATTACGTAATTTATAAGAGCATCAAAATGCGGTTGATTTCTGAAAAATCTTGTAAGATTCGTTGTGATGCTGTCAAGGAAAACTTTGAATTCTTCCTTATTGCCAGTTATCAAACGGTAATATTCCTGAGGATCTGTCAGATTTTTTTCACGCAGACGTTCCTTCAATCTGCTGTCAAGAATCGAACGGTTTGTCTCTGAAAAAGTTATGCCGCTTGCATCGTAAATGAGTTTTCTAAATTCATTGAATTGTATATCTGAAAGCAAATCTGCCATAGCTCAAATTATATAATTTAATAAAATATTTGTAAACTGAATTACAGCAGCATAAACTTACAGTGCATAAAAACTGATTGGAGAAATTTCAGAACCAAAACAAATTTTGAAACTGACTTATTTCCACAAATTCGCAGGATTTATTGAGCGGCCGTTTTTGTAAACTGTAAAATGCAAGTGCGGTCCCGTGCTCATTCCAGTGCTGCCGACTCTTCCGACTCTTGTGTTTGTGTCAACGAACTGTCCTGTTCTTACAAGAATTTCGTTCATGTGTCCGTAGAGAGTTTTGTAACCTGAATGATGCGAAACAATCACATATTTTCCATATACTGCATTTTCTCCGCAGGCCGAAACTTTTCCCGGAAGAGCCGCATAAATCGGAGTTCCCTTTGCGCACGCCATGTCGATTCCGCCGTGAAACGTTCTCTTTGAACTGTCAAAAGGACTTGTGCGCCATCCGAACATCGAAGAATAATAAAAGCGTGTTTTAAGCGGCTTTGTAAACAAATCACCATTAATTTCCTGCCGGGTAACCCAGTCAAGTTCCGCATAAGGAACAAAAAGCGATTTTCCCGCTGAAAGTTTTTCAGAAAGCCCAAGGTTGTTTACAGACGAACATTTTTGAGCGTCAACATTGTATTTTTTGGAAATCGACTCAACAGTTTCGCCATCTTCCCTTACCGTGTAAAGAATTCCCGGCATTGAAGGAATTTTCAAATATTGTCCTATCTGAATCAGGCGCGAAGCATGAATGTTGTTTACGCTGATTATCGTGTCCTGAGTAACGCCGAATTCGTCCGCAATAAAGCCAATCATGTCGCCTTTTTTTACGCGGTACGAAATATATGAAAGTCCGCTGTCGTTATATTCAGGCTGAACTGGAATGTCTTCGCCGGAAAAAATTTCAGTTGAAATATGAGATGAAGAATTTGAATCAAATCCGCCTTGACCGCTCGAATTCTTAAAATGAACAACGCCAAATGTAATTCCTGTTACAAAAGCAGCGATTCCGGCAATGGAGCAAGCGCAAGTCAGTGTTAATTTTAAATATGATTTCATTTTTAGAGTTTTACTATAGCACATATCATCTGAAAACTCAATTTTATTTTTTTTCATAGCAGCCTCTAAATTTTTTTGTTCAAACCGATTAAATAAGTTTCAAAAGATTCTGTGCGGCAGGCTTCCGGCTTGAATCCTTTTGCCTGAGTAAAAATTTCGCGCATTTTCATAAGAAGCTTTTGCTGATCTCCGTTCTGAAAAATTTTCACGCAGAAATTTCCGCCGGTTTTTAGCATTGCGCCGGCATACCAAATCGCCATTTCAACAAGCGCCTTTGAACGCAGAGTATCTATTGTGCGGTTTCCGGTCGTCAAAGGAGCGGCGTCGCAAACAACCATGTCGTAAGGTCCCTGCTCTTTTATTAAATTCCGAATTTCCTCGCTAAGCAAATCACCCTGAAAAAAAACAAGATTTTCAGCCTTGACATCTTTTGAAAGAGGATTCAAATCTACGGAAACAACTTTTCCAGACTGCTTTATATTTCTTAAAAGCCAAACAGTCCAGCTTCCCGGAGCCGCACCCAAATCAAGAACAATGGAACTTTTTTTTAGCATTCCAAATTTTTCATCTATTTCCTGAAGCTTATAAACGCTTCTTGCAGGGTAACCTTCCTTGAAAGCTTTTTGAGACCAGTAATCGGGCTTTTTGTAAAGATTCTGTTTTGATGGCATACGTTGATTTTCGGAAAAAAAACAAGATTTATTAGCATTGTTGAAGAAATAACACATATAAAATTACGACTATTTATTATAAAATTCTGTCTTTTTTATAAAAAATTTATACAAATTTCTTTAATTTTCATTGTAACTCTTTTTTTTTTCACTTAAACTTACTAAAAATCAAACAAACTCAAGCAGGTCTATATGAATTACAAATTCGGAGATACTCTTCCAAAATTAGTCAGAAAAAGCGCAATCCAGTGGCCTGAAATTTCAGCGCAGCTTTCAAGAACAAAGTCAGGCGAATACAAGGAAACAAATTACCATGATTTATTTGAGAATGCCATGGACTTTGCCGGCGCGCTTTTGGACATCGGTGTAAAACGAGGGGACAGAGTCGGACTCATTGCTGACAACCGCGAGGAATGGGAGCAGGCGGATATCGGGCTTCTTTCAATCGGAGCAATTGACACACCGCGCGGACTTGACGCAACAGAAACAGACCTTGCTTACATCCTTTCTTTTTCAGAAGTTGAAATCACAATTGTTGAAAACGAAACACAAGTAAAAAAACTTTTGAATATAAAAAAATCAATTCCAACGCTCAAGACAATAATTTCGTTTGAGGAAGTTTCCGAAGATACAAAATCAGACTGCGAAAAGCAAAAAGTTACTTGCCTTTGGTTCAGGGATTTGCAGAAATCAGGACACGAATGGCGCAAACAGCATCCAGACGCGGTTGAACAGGAACTTGAAAAAGGAAAGCCGGACGATCTTGCGACAATAATTTT
>CAVKBG010000035.1:14951-18584 GCA_963654755.1 Desulfovibrionaceae bacterium | reverse complement strand
CGTGTCTGGTCGGCAGTTTACGATGGAATCTGGCGCAAAATGAGAAAAACCGGCGGAATCGCATTCGCGCTCTTTAGATTTTTCGTTGCGGAAGCATTGCTTTGGAGCAAAATCGACAGAAAGCTAAGAAGAAAAAATACTCGCTTCGGTCCGGATTACCTTGGATTTTGGTGGCCGGTTCTTGTGTGGCCGTGGCTTTTACTTTATCCAATCAAACTTCTTGGAAACCTGCTTGTCTTTAGAAAAATCAAAACAATGGTCGGAAAAAATTTCCGCTCTGGAATTGCTGGCGGCGGAGCATTTCCAAAAAATGTTGATGCGTTCTTCTGGGCAATCGGCGTGAATATTCAGGAAGGCTACGGACTTACAGAAACTTCTCCTATTATAAGCGTCCGTCCGATTGCAGATCCGATTTTCGGAAATGTCGGAACTCCTTTGCGTGGAATGGAAGTAAGAGTTGTTGACGATGACGGAATTATCCTCGGCAGATGCAAAAAGGGAACTCTCCAAATAAAAGGCGGCTGTGTTATGCAGGGTTACTACAAACGCCCGGACTTGACTGACAAAGTTATGACCGTAGACGGCTGGTTTGACACTGGCGACATCGCAATTCTTTCCGTGAATAATGAGATTCAGCTTAGAGGCCGAAAAAAAGACACAATAGTTCTTCAAGGCGGAGAAAACATTGAGCCGCTTCCAATTGAAGCAAAAATAAATGAATCCAGATTTATTTCAACTTCGGTTGTGTTCGGAACAAACGAAAAAGGAATCGACCAGAAATATCTCGTGGCTCTTATTTTGCCAGACCAAGATGCAATTGAAACTTATGCAACAGAAAACGGAATAACTTTCGGTTCTTATGAAGAACTTGCAGAAACTGAAGCGATTCAAAAACTTCTTGAAGGTGAAGTATTCGAATCAATCAGCGCAAAAAATGGATTCAAGTCTTTTGAGCGCATAAACAAAATCGCGGTAATAACAAAGCCTTTTGAAGTCGGAGTAGAATTAAGCGCAAAGCAAGAAATGATGCGCTACAGAGTTGCAGACATTTATAAAGAAAAACTCGCAAAACTTTACAAAGACTAAAGTTCCAAAATATAAGCTCCTGATTTTGAATCAATCAGGAGTTTTTTTTGCGGATTCAGCACTCTGATTTTTTGTCCGCTCAAAAGCTGCTGCGTGGTCACAATAAGCAAAAGTCCTTTTTCGGAGCAAGCGTAATATCCGCTTCTTCCGCCCGGAAGTTTTATAAGCTCGCTTGTTATCCGCATTGAAATAAATTCTGGTCTTTCATCTGAAAAGTAATTGCATCCGTCTATTTGTCCGTCTTTTGATTTTTGGAACGCAACAAAAGAAAGCACTGCCCTTTCCTTGGGAAGCTCGGATTTTTCTGAAAGTTTTTTCAATTCAGAAGGAGCGTCGTCTGTTTTAAAAGCATAGTTGCACCATTTGCCGCCTTTTTTTCCATCCATAGGACATTGGCAAAAATGCGTGCAAGGAGAAACTGGAAAAAATCCACGGCGCATAAAACTGCCGCGCATTAAGCTCACAAGCCGTGCCGAACGAGGATCGCCTGGCTCTACAATAATATACCGCGCATTTTCGTTTTCAAGTTTTAAATATGAAAGAATTTGCTCTGTATATTTTTTTGCAAGAAAATCCGACGGATTTTTAAAGTCATCACAAAGCTCATTGAAAAGATTCGCGCTTGTAACAAAATCCGCTTTTTCCTTTAAAGATGAACCAAGTTCTCCTTTCACACGGACAATTTTCCAAGGTTCGCATTTTAAACGCGCTGCAACTGACAGAAAAATATTTTCACCAAAAGCCAAGGCTTGTTGCGAAATATCAAGGCAATAAAAAGTAATATGTTTTTTTCTAAGTTCAGGACGAGACAAAAAAAGCGCAAGTGGAACAGTAAGAGGTCCAGAACCAAGATCAAGAAAAACAGAAGAATTCTTTACATCAAAAAATTTTTTATCAATATTTGAAAAAAGCCGCACAAGCCGCACAAGATTCCACCAGGTATAATAGTGAACATACGCGCTTAAAAGAACAGTCTGGTTCATGTAGCCAAGCCGACGCTCACCACGCTCATCCGTAAGAAAATGGCTAAGACTGCGGATTTGTTTTGGAAGCAAAAGTTTCTGCTTGGAATTAATCGGATGCGTTGACTCAACAACTTTGTCAAATTCTTCAATTATTTTTTTTGCATCTTCTGGAATTTTTTCAGCGGAAAATAAATCTTCCAAAGGCTTTACAAATTTTGATTTTTGAATCGAATGAATTCTTTTTGAGCTTAGCTGTTTTTTTTCGGAAGCGCTATTTTTCTTTAGATTCTGCTTTTCAAGAAATTCTTTTTTTTTCTGTTCTGATTTTATTTTATCCTTAAGTTTTATTCCCTGCCGTTTTTCGTACCACTTAAGTTGAATTTTCTCTTCCATTAATTTTCCTCTTGCTTTTTGGCTTTTTGAATTTCAAAAAAAAGCTCGCTTAAATCCGCCCGGATTTTTCTAATTTCCATTACAGCATCTGGATTGTTCTGAACATTTTCTGCGTCTTCTATAATCTGATTTTTTGCGCCTTCAATTGTAAACTTTTTTACATAAATCAGATATTTCAGTCTTAAAACAATTTCCACATCACGTTGCGAATAAATTCTTCTGCCGGAATAATCTTTCCGCGGAGCAAAGCCGGGAACAGTTTCTTCCCAGTAACGCAAAACGTGCTGCTTGACTCCAGTAATTTTTTCAACTTGCCCGATGCTGTATTGCGCCATCAGCGCTCCTTTTCATTTTGCTCAGTTCTATCCTGCCACTTTTGACGGCTGGCTTTCATTTCAATCTGAACTGGAATGTGGTCGAATCCCAAATCTTCGCGGATTCTGTTTTTCAAGTAAGTTACGTAAGTCAAGGGAACGTTGTCTGGCCGAGTTGCAAAAATCAAAAAGTTCACGGGATTAATGCTAGTCTGAGTCATGTAGCGGATTTTAAAATGAATTGACCTTGTAGCTGGCGGCGGATATTTAAACAGCCAGTCCTTTAGAGCCGCATTCAAAGATGCAGTGTCAACTTTGCGTGTAAGCTGACTGTAAATTTCCAATGCTGTGTCCATAAGATTTTTTATTCCATCATGATTTTTTGCGCTCAACGGAATAATCGGAGCCCAGTTCATCTGGCCGAACATAGCCTGAATCCATTCTTTTGTTTTCTTTACAGTTTTGTTTCCTTGGTCTTCAAGCAAATCCCATTTATTCAAAATAAAAATAACTCCGCGGCCTCTTTCAAATGCAAGCCCTGTAATTTTTTTATCTTGTTCCGCTAAGCCTTCAACCGCATCAATCATAACAAAAGCAATATCGCATTCATCCAAAGTTTTTATAGCGCGGTTCACGGAATAATATTCAACATTTTCCTTGACTTTAGATTTCCGCCTGATTCCGGCAGTGTCCAAAATCTGAATATCGTGCCCATTGTAGCGGAAGCTTCCTTCAACAACATCGCGGGTTGTTCCTGCATAGTCGCTCACAATAGAAGATTCCGTATGAGTAAGAGCATTGCTTAAAGTTGATTTTCCAACGTTAGGTTTTCCAAGAATAGCAATACGGATTGGACGTTCTTCTTCTGAGCCTTC
>CAVKBG010000035.1:3218-14689 GCA_963654755.1 Desulfovibrionaceae bacterium | reverse complement strand
TGAAACATGCTGACAGTTTTTTCAACAACAAGATCGTCCATTTCACTTTCACGTGATTTTAAATTCCGCGTAAGTTTATATCCGCCCGTGTCCATAAGGTGAACTGGAAGCCCAGACAAAAAGCAAGTTCCTTCAACAGGGTCGCGCGTAACACCGGGAGTCGGATCTGTAATGGCGCGCTTTGTGTGCGTAAGGGCATTGAACAAAGTTGACTTTCCAACATTAGGACGACCGGCAATTACAATCAATGGAAGATTGTTATATATTCTGTCCGGGAAAAATTTCTGGCTGCGTTCTTTTCTGCGGCTTTCAATTTCTTTTTTTATGGAAGAATTTTCTTCATCATTTTTTTCTTCCGCCTGCTGAATTTCAAGTTCATCTTTTTTTTCTGGCTTTGGTTTTGAAAAGTCCGGCTTCTTCTTTTTATTTTTTTTCATTTGATTTCCTGAATTTTAAAATACTGAACGGTTCGAAAGATTCTCAAGTTCCTTTATTGAAAAATGAGAAAGCATTTCCTTTATAACTGGAATTTGCTTTGGAATCATGCTTAAATTTCTAACACCCATTCCGGCAAGAATAACTGCGCTCTCTTTGCTTCCTGCCATTTCTCCGCAGACAGAAAGAGGAATGTTGAATTTTTCAGCATTTAAAATAGTATTTTTTATCATGCGCAAAACGGCAAGGCTGAATTCATTGTACAGCGGATTCACAGCCTGATTTTCACGGTCAACGCCAAGAACATACTGGGTCAAATCATTTGTTCCAAGCGAAAAAAATTTCGAGTAAGGAGCAAGACAGTCCGCGCAAATCGCAGCAGCGGCGGTTTCAACCATTATTCCAATCGGAACATCCGGATTAAAAGGAATGTTGTCTTCCTTTAAAGAAATGCGGATTCCCTTTGCAATTCCAAGGGCAGTTTCAACTTGAGAAACATCCGTAATCAGCGGAAGCATAATTCTTAAATTTCCGTAGACGCTCGCACGGTACAAAGCCCGCAGCTGGGTTCTAAAAACTGAAGGACAGTAAAGCGACATTCTTATTGCGCGCAATCCCATCAGCGGATTTTTTTCAGAAACAGCAGGAAGGTCAGAGCCTTCAACAATTTTATCTCCGCCCGCATCAAGAGTTCTTATCGTAACAGGCTTGTCTCCCATTATTTGCAGAACACGCTTGTAGGCTTCAAACTGCGCATCCTCGCTCATGGAATTTGTGTAAGAAGACGAAGACTGCTTGTTGAATTTTTGCGCGGAATTCATAAAAAGAAATTCTGTTCTAAAAAGTCCGATTCCATCTGCGCCATTGTCCAATGCAAGCTGAGCTTCTTCCGGCGTTCCGATATTCGCGTAAAGTTTAAAAACAGTTCCGTCTTCTGTCTTTGCAGGAACGTCCTTGAATTTCTGAAGGTTGACTCTGTATTTTTGCTCGGAAACAATTTTTGCATTTGCGCTTGTCAAAGTCGCCGCGTCAGGCTGAATTATAAGCTCGCCGATGTTTCCATCAACAACAATTGTTTCTCCGTTCTGCGCAAGATTCGCCGCATCTTCAATTCCAACAACAACAGGAATTCCGTAGCTTTTTGCAAGAATGGCAACATGACACGCGCTGCTTCCTTCTGTAAGAGCAAGCCCCGCAATTTTTCGTTTTCCAAGAATCACCGTGTCGCTGGTTTTCATAGAGCGGCCGATAATAACCGCGCCATCGGGAACAAGCCAAATGTCAAACGGATGATAGTCAAGCAAAATATCAAGAACGCGGTTAAAAACGTCTTCAATGTCCTGCGCGCGTTCCGCCAAATATCCGTTGTGGCTGTTGCGAAGCATATCCGCATATTCCCTGACTTTAAAATCCAAAGAATATTCTATATTAAGAAGTTTTTTTGAAAAGAAATCCTGAAGCTCTTTCATAAAAACAGGATCTGAAAGCATAAGCTGGTAAGTTTCAAGAACTTCACGCTGATCCTTTGTAATATCCTTGCTCGAAAGAAAATCAGAAAATTCTTTTTGAACCTGAGAGCAAGCGTCAGTCAGCCTTTGCCATTCAACATCAACTTCCTGAGCAGAAATTTTTCTTTTGGGGATTTTTCGTTCCTGCTCGTCTGGAAGAACAAATGCTTTTCCAATTCCGATTCCTTCGGCAGCAGAAATACCAAGGATTACATTCATTCTGATATAATAACGTCAAACAAAATGATAGTCAACTTTTAAGAAAATTTCAAAGTTGCCCAACTGAAAATCCGCAGAAAAAATCTTTATTGCCTACAGAAATATTATCTGCTATAATTATAATGTTATGCATCTAAGGAAGAGAATTGCAATTATAGTTGATTATCTTGAAACAGAATACACTCATCGCGCAGTTGAAGGAGCGCAAAATTTCTTAAAAAAACATAATGCGGAGCTTGTTGTGTTTCCAATCGGAACAATGAACGCCGTAAATTTCAACTATGAATATCAGAATCTTGCAGTCGCTTCCCACATAAATTCCAGCAATGTTGACGGAATGATTTTTTTAACCTGCACACAGCTCAACAATGTTTCAACTGAATATTTGCGGATGTACTTAAAATCATTTTCTCCGCTTCCAGTTGTTTCTGTCGGCTGCGAATTTGAAGACATTCCAAGCATAACAATTTCCTGCAAACGAAGCATGTGCCAGCTTGTTGAGCATTTAATTCTGACGCACAAAAAAAAGAATTTTGCGCTTATGACTTTGGAAGGCGAATCGCAGGAAGCAAGGGAACGTGAAAGCGCTTTCCGCCAGACGCTAAAAAAATACAAAATTGAATTTGATGAATCTAAAAAAATTTACGGCGGATTCACTTACGACACAGCGACTTCAGCTTTAAGAGAATACAGAGAAAAAAAAGGCGCATTTGACTTTGAAGCAATTGTCGCGCTGAACGATGAAATGGCTTTTGCCTGCCTTGATGTTTTAAAAGTATACGATGTAAAAATTCCGCAGGAAATAATAGTTACAGGATTTGACGATGAAATCAGAGCGGCTTGCGTAACTCCATCTCTTACATCTATAAATCAAAATGTAGAAAAACAAACTGAAGCCGCGGCAAAACTTTTGTGCAAAATAATAAACGGCGAAAACACTTCAATAAAAAAAGCAATAAGCTCGTATCCAGTTTTCAGGCAGACTTGCGGCTGCATTTCTTCCAAAGACACAACCGGCGTTGGAATTGGAGTCAAGGGAAACAAAATTGAAGCTTCCGTAAAAAACATAATGGATTTTGGGCTGAACAAATGGTACGCAAACAGAAATAATTTTATTCAGATTATTCAGCATTATTCTACTTTGCAAGCTGAAATTACGTTGGACACTTTGCGGCAAAGAATAAACAGCGACTTGATTTCTTACGGAATAACCGCGGCGGCAATCTGTCTTTTTGAATCTCCGGTTTCAACTGAACGTTTTGATTTTTTTAAGTTCCCAGACAAAACTTATATTTTTTCAGCATTTGACAAGCAAAACAATTTTATACTCAGCCACAATGCGGAAAAAATTTGTTTCGACCCAAAATCAAAAATGCTCCCTGATGAAATTTTTTCCTCAATGGACGGAATGTATGTTTGCACTTTGTTCAACAATTCGCTGATTTACGGCTACATAGTTTACAGGCCGGGCGACTACGATTCTTCCGTTTACTCAATGGTTTGCAAAATGATTTCATCCAGCATCGCAAACGCAGTTACATTCAGCCAAGCAAAAAACAAACTTAAAAAACTCGAAAAAGATTACAACAAAATCTGCGCAGTTTCTGTTACAGACGAACTTACAGGACTTTTAAACAGACGCGGATTTATTTCCATAAGCTCAAGAATTCTTGAAACAGCCATGAACAGCGGACAAAACGGACTGATTCTTTTTGGCGACATTGACGGGCTGAAAAAAATAAATGACACGCACGGGCACGCGGCAGGCGACAGAGCCATAAAAAATGAAGCTGCTCTTTTAAAGAAAACATTCCGCTCATCGGATGCAATCGCGCGTCTTGGCGGAGACGAATTTGCAATCCTCGCAGCCGGACTCAATCAGGAAAATTTTTCAAAGCTAAAAGACAGACTTCAAGAATACTGCGACGAATACAACAAAAATTCAGGAGAGCCTTTCACGCTTTCCATAAGCATAGGTTCAGCTCCATTCGGCGGAAAAAGCGGCTACGACATCAATTCCCTGCTTGAGTATGCAGATTCGGCTTTGTACAAAGAAAAACAAAAAAAATACGGATTCAAATTTAAAGGTAGAAAATGAAAATCGAAGCAAAATTTTATTCAGAAAAAAACAAAATTTATTTTTTAAACGGAACTGAACTCGATACAAAAAACGCAAAACTTATAAACGGAAATTGCTGCAAAAATAATTCCGAGCCGCAAGAAAACGCGCTTTATTCTATAAACGTTGCGCAAGAACTTATAGGCGCAGAAGAAAATGCGAACGAAGAATTTCTTGCGGAATTCAGGGACTGGCTAAAAAAGCTTGAAGAAAAAAATTCATTCGCAATAATAATTCCTTCCGCAGAAAAAGCTCCGGCGACTCAAGAAGAAAAAGAAATTCTCACGGCAAGTTTCAAGCATTGCGCAAGAAGAATAAAAGACTGCGAAAATGTAATAGGCTTTTCTGTTCCGCAAAATGTTGAGCCGGATTTTTTTATTTCAGAATTAAAGGCAAAGCACGGACATTACATCTTTTTCAGCGCAGATGAAAAACTTCTCGCTTCTGATGAAAAAATTGTAAAGCTTTAAGGCGGCAATTTTTCGCTTCAACAAAACGTCATTATTCGCGAAATAACGCAACGCTTTCAAAAGTTTTTCAGTAAATTCTCTTGAACATTTTTTTATTTTTTGTCAAAATAAAGGAAAAGTTGAACGTATCCTGTTTATTTATTAAATTTTACAGGAGGAAAACAACTTTTATGGAGAATATACCATGGATTATGAGCACAACGATTTTATCAAACTTGTTTCAGGGACTGTAGCTTTCAGCCTGTTTTTTGTAGCTCTTTGTGTATGCACTCTTGTTTTTATTCCTGCGGAAAAGCCAGTTGAAAATACTGTGGCTTCAGAAACTGAAAAAACTGAACCAGTTCAGGAACAAACTGTAAATTACGAATCAATTTTTGACAAGGAATATCCTGAGCTTGTAATTGAAGACAAAAGCAAAGACGATGCCGGGCTCATTCTTTACAAGCAGCCGCAAAGCAGAGCCGCAGTTGAATGGTACTACTCAAGAGTTGTAAACAGCCGCGAAGTTGCGCAGGCAGTGCTCCAGTCAGCAGAAGAATTTAACATTCCGCTTTCACTTGCGTTTGCCCTTGCCCACACCGAAAGTAATTTCAAAGTAACGGCAATGCACAAAAATACAAACGGAAGCATTGACCGCGGACTTTTCCAGCTGAACAGCACAAGTTTTCCAAAGCTAGAAGAATCTGATTTTTATGATCCGAAAACTTCTGCGCATTACGGACTTTCGCACTTAAGATTTTGCCTGAACACAGCCGGAAACGAAATTGCAGCTCTCGCAATGTACAACGCCGGAGCAAACAAAGTAAGAAAAAACAGCACGCCTCAGATTACGCTTGACTATATTTCTAAAATTCAAAATTACAAGCGCGACCTTGAAGACAATTTTGCAGTTGAAGTTTTGGCTTTGTACAATACAGAAACACAGAAAAACTTGCTTGCAAAAAAGTTTTAGCCTAAAAATGAATGAAGCGTAACTTCGCCGGAATGAAGAATTTTTTTTGTTCCGTCAGCAAGTTCAACTAGAAGCCCTGCGTCATCAGTAATGTCCAGGGCTTTTGCTTTAAATGATTTTTCCTGCCCGATTACAGGCAAAACATCCAGCTCCTTTCCAAGCAAAAAAGAAAGATTTTTATATTCAGGAATAATATTTTCGCCGGAATTTAAGATTTTTGTTATTTCATTCATGCAGCAAAATATCAGTTTCTGGCTGCTTATTTTTTTTTCAGACAAGAATTCAGCAGTAGAAATTCCGCCAGCTTTTTTGCGAAGCTCTTCTGGAAAATCATTTTGCGCAACAAGATTTATTCCGATTCCAACTACAGCAGCTTCAACAATTCCTTTTGAAGAATTTACAATTCCTTCAGTTAGAATTCCGCACACTTTTTTTCCGCCGCAAAAAATATCGTTCACCCATTTTATTGAGCAACTTGCCCCGAACAATTTTTTTATGGCACGGCAAACTCCAACGGCAGAACTCACCGTGAACATCGCAGGATTTTTTATGCCGCCTTCTTTTACAACTGAAAAACTGAAATAAGCTCCAGTCAAAGACGGCGAATAAAAAAAACGTCCCAAGCGTCCATGACCGGAAGTTTGGGATTCAGCAGCAACAAGAGTATTGTTAAAGATTCCGCCGTTTGCAGTCAAAGAGCCGTCTTCATTTA
The DNA here is from genome assembly GCA_963654755.1 of Desulfovibrionaceae bacterium. Taxonomy (GTDB): domain Bacteria; phylum Spirochaetota; class Spirochaetia; order Treponematales; family Treponemataceae; genus Treponema_D. The sequence goes on along the minus strand of CAVKBG010000035.1, from coordinate 8,274 downwards.
AAAGAGGCGACATTGCATTTCCACGGCGGACAAGCTCGGAATTTGTGCTGTCAATTTCTTTAAACAACTGAATTTTAAAATATTTTTTCCAGCTGCCTAAAGAAACATTTTCAGCTTCAAATTCCTTTGCCATTATTTTTTTCCAAGAGTCGAAAAAGAATCAACAGTTGAACAGAAAACAATTCCGCTTCCCGGTTCCTGCAAGCAAGCAAGATTTTTTACAGCATCAAGAACTGAATCTTTTTTTTCAGAATCTACAATAATCATAAGCATTTCTTTTTCTGGAACAATGTGCATTCCAAAGAATTTTGCATCGTCCTCGCGCGCAGTTCCTCTTGCATTTATAACAGTTCCGCCGCCAGCTCCAGCTTTTCTTGCCGCAGCCATCGCGTCATCTGCATAACCTCTATTCAAAATCACCGAAATTAAAGTCTGTTTTCCTTCTGACATAGCGTCGCCTTCCTTTCCTTTTATAATTCCCGCTTTTACCATTGTGTCCGACTCCAAAGCGCAAAGGTAACCAAAATCTTTTTTTTCATTTTCGCAGGCTTCTTGAATCGCTGAAAAAATTTTTTCTTTGTTTTCCTGCTCAACAAGAATAAGAACAATGTCTTTTGTTTTTGCTCCAAGTCCAAGAGCATCCGCAATTCCGCTTGAAGAAATTCCTTTTCCGCGCAAAACAGTTCCGCCAAAACTTCCAGCCTTTACAGCAGAATCAGAAACAAGCTCGGCTTTATTCTGCGGAACTTCAGCTAATAAAAGATAAAATGCGCTCATTGCTTAACCTCCTTTTTTCTTGTCTTCAGCTTGAAAATTATTCCAAGAATCTGAATTGCAATCAGCGGAGTCATGGCAACAAGGGCAATCACTCCGAACGCTCCGGCCGCAGAATCACTTCCGCTTGCAGAAGCCGCGCCGATTGTAAATGAAAGAATAAATGTGCTTGTCATAGGACCGGAAGCAACTCCGCCGGAATCAAATGCGATTCCCATAAAAAGCGGAGGACTAAAGAAAGTCAAAATAAGCGCAACGGCATATCCCGGAATCAGAATGTACCACAAGCTGAATCCATACAAAATGCGAATCATGCACAATGCGATTGAAGCCGCAACTCCAAGTGAAAGAGTCGCAAGAATAACTTTTCTTCTGATGTTTCCGCCAGTTGCATTTTCAACCTGCTCTGTAAGAACCCAAACGGCAGGCTCCGCGCAAACCGTTATCGCCCCGAACAAAAGCGAAACTACAATTATAAGCGCAACCCAAATTCCGCCGTTGGAAAAAGCCGCCTGTCCAAGAACACTGCCAAGCATTCTTCCTGCGCTCATAAATCCGCCGTCCGCGCCAACCAAGAATAAAATCAGTCCAAAGAAACAGTACAAAATTCCCTGGGCAACTTTTCGGATTTGAACTGGAGGAAGCTTTAAAAGCAGAATTTGGAAAACAGCAAACATTATTACAAGCGGAAGCATTGACATAAAAACTTCACGCACAACTTCCGGCATATATTCAATAAAAACTGAAAGTCCTTCATGAAGATTGTCAACAGAAGATTCCGCCGCCCCAGAAGCAGAAGAAGATGAGCCTGCACCAGAAAGATTCAGAATCATTCCGTAGACACAAACCGCGGCAATAGGTCCGACGCTTGCAATTCCTGTAAGACCAAATGAACTGTCGCTTGTTCCGCCGTCTTTTGAAGAGCCTGCATGACGAACAGAAGCAACGCCCATTCCAAGAGCCATAATAAACGGAACTGTCATAGGTCCTGTTGTCGCTCCGCCTGCATCAAACGCCGCGCCCTGAAGTTCTTTTGGACACATGAATGCAAGAGAAAACAAGGCAATGTATGAAATAATCAAAACAGTTCTAAGATTAAGGGAAAAAACAGTTCTGCAAAGTCCGATTGTTATAAAGAAACCTACGCCAACCGCAATGCCAAGGACAAGTCCCCATTTGTTCACATTTGAAGAAAGGCTTTTTATCTGGTCTGCAAGAACTTGAACATCAGGCTCGGCAATCGTAACCATAACGCCAATCAAAAATGAAGCAGAAAGAAGCAAGGCAAGATTCTTTTTACTCGTAAGAGCCGCTCCACTCCGTTCGCCTATAGGAAGAATTCCAATATCAACGCCAAGCAGAAAAAATGTAAGCCCGACAACGACAAGAATTCCTCCTACAATAAACCTTACAATTATGTTAAGGCTTAAAGGAGCAACGGTGAATGAAAGCAAAAGAACAATCACCATAATCGGGAAGACAGAAAAAAATGTCTCCTTGAATTTTTGAAACAGGTTCATCAATTCTCCCATAAAAAGTCAATGAGAAAGTTTTAACTTTCGATTTGACTTTTTAAACATATTCGCAATGAAATGAGAATATGCAGTTGATAAAGGAAGCTTGCAACGCAAACTTGTGAACAAAAACTTTGACGCTATTTTAGACAAAGTTTTTGTTGCACACTCCTAAAGTATGAACGAATTAGAAAAATACTTTTATAGAAAAGACCGTTGAAAACTATAGCTTTCTAGTCGCATTCTAGCATTATTTTTTTAAGCTAAACTACGATAAATTTTTGTAGCAATTCCAGCCTTTTTCCCTGATTTCTTTGACCCAGCGGGCGGCAAGTTTTTTTGCGCCTTCCAAGTCATGGTCTTTATAGTTTCCGCATTCAACTTCTGTGCTTCCAGGAATTTCTTTATCCCAAGCCGAAACTTTTTCAAGAACATTGCAAAGATGCTCGGCAATATAAGATTCCTCATGGTCGCCCCAGACTGTAAGATAAAATCCTGTTCTGCATCCCATAGGACTAAAGTCAATTACAATGCGCGGAAGTTCATCTCTTATATATTCAGCAACAAGATGTTCCAAAGTGTGAATCGCTCCAGTCGGCATGAATTCTTTGTTCGGCTGGCAAAAACGAATATCATATTTGCTTACAATGTCGCCCTTTCTGCCATTTTTTTCAGAAGCCAAACGCACAAAAGGAGCAGTAACCTTTGTGTGGTCCAAGTTAAAACTGTCCACGTTGTATTTTTTTTCAGACATAAATTGCCTCCATTTTTAATTTACTAATTTTGAATAAGAAATGCTTCAACATTTTTGGGAAATTCAAAAATAAAATCTGCGCCGCAATTTTCAAATTCTTCTTTTGTTCCAAAGCCCCAAAGAATTCCCGCGCACTTTATTCCAGCAGAATGCGCTCCGTCCACATCATAATGCCGGTCGCCAATTAAAATGCACTTTTCTTTTTCGCCTGAAATTCCGTTTGATTCCAAAACATATTTTACAACATCGCATTTTTCAACACGGGATTTTTCTTCCAAGTCGCTTCCGCCTACAAAATCAAAAAGCTCCAAAATTCCTTTGCGCTCAAGAATTTGCTTTGCGTAAACTTCTGGCTTGCTTGTTGCAACAAATATTTTTTTTCCGGCAGCACGCAGATTTTTTATAAGCTTAACAACGCCATCGTAAAGTTCCGCTTCAAACATTCCTTTTTCCGCATAATAATTTCTGTAAACCTGCATTGCGTTTTGAATTTCATTTTCTGGAAGTTTGAGAGTCTTGGAAAAACTTTCTTTTAACGGCGGCCCAATCATCGTGCTGTAAACCGCGCGGTCAACTTTTAAATCGTAATGAGCAACAACTTTATCGAACGAATTAAAGACACCTTTTGAAGTGTCCATTAAAGTTCCGTCAAAATCAAAAAGAATATAGTCGAACATTATTCCATTCCCAAGAAAAGTTTGTAGCCATTGTACGCCTGCTGAATGTCTTCTTTTGAAGTGATTTCCCAGGGAGCGTGCATACTCAAAACTGCAACGCCAGCATCAAGAACATACATTCCATACTTTGCGGCAAGATGCGCAATTGTTCCTCCGCCGCCTTGGTCAACTTTTCCAAGTTCCGCAAGCTGATATTTTACATTTCCAGAATCAAGAACATTTCTAAGCTTTGCAATGAATTCAGGATCCGCATCGCTTGCTCCGGATTTTCCGCGTGAACCAGTATACTTTTGGAAAACAATTCCTCCGCCAAGGAACGAAGAATTTTCCTTGTCAAACAAATTCGCATTCATCGGGTCGTAAGCTGAATTCACATCGCTAGAAAGCATCCAGCTGTTGTTAAGGCAACGGCGCACAGCAAGCCCTGAATATTCACCAAGCCGGGCAACAACTTCGGCAACCGCGTTTTCCATAAAATGGCTTCCCATTCCAGTTGCGCCATAACTTCCGATTTCTTCCTTGTCAACGCAAATGCAGCAGTTTGTTCTTGAAGAAGCCTTGCTGTCAACCATCGCCTGTACAGAAGTGTAAGCGCAAGAACGGTCGTCTTGTCCGTAAGCCAAAATCAAGCTGCGGTCAAATCCCAAATCTCTTGGAGCACCAGCCGGAACAACTTCAAGTTCTGCGGAATTAAAATCCTTTTCTTCAATTCCGTATTTTTCCTTTAAAATTTCAAGAACAAGTTTTTTTGCCTTGTCTTTTTCCTTTGATTCTGAATCTTCATCTTGAGTAGAAGGAATTTCGCTTCCGCAGATTAAATCCAAGCTTTCTCCGTCTATAAAGTCAGCGGCAGTTTCTTTCATCTGCTTTTGCGCAAGGTGCGGAAGAATATCAGAAATGCAAAAAACAGGCTCATCGGATTTTTCGCCAACCGAAACTTTTACAGTAGAGCCGTCCTTTAGGCAGACAACTCCGTGCAAGGCAAGCGGCAATGTAACCCACTGATATTTTTTTATTCCGCCGTAATAATGCGTGTTCAAGTAGACAAGAAAATCTTTTTCATAAAGCGGATTTTGCTTCACGTCCAAGCGTGGCGAATCAATGTGCGCTCCAAGAATGTTCATTCCGTTTTCAATAGAACCTGTGCCGATTTCAAAAAGCGCGATGCTTTTATTGCGTTTGCAAACGTAGACTTTTTCGCCCGGCTTTAAGGAATCAGTTTTCTGAATGTCCTTGTATCCGTTTTTTTCCGCAAGCTGAATTATAAGCGAAACGCATTCACGCTCTGTTTTTCCGTTTTCAAGAAATTTCTTATATTCTTCTATTAAATTCATTTT
>CAVKBG010000035.1:1573-2962 GCA_963654755.1 Desulfovibrionaceae bacterium | reverse complement strand
AATAATTTCATTATGGCAAAACCAAAGACAGAATTTTCTGTAAACCAAAAAGTTGTTTACCCAAGCCAGGGCGTTGGAAAAATCACAGAGATTTTCAAAAAAGACTTCAACAACGAGCCTACATATTACTACAAAATTTATCTTGAAGTTTCCGACATGAATGTAATGGTTCCTGTTTCAAAATCAAAGGACTTAGGAATCCGCGCAATAGTTTCAAAAGATGAAGCGCAGGCAGCACTGAATTCAATCAGCGATGACTTTGAGCCTCCTACTTCCGACTGGAAACTTCGCTACCAGATGAACCTTGACTTGCTCAAAAAAGGCACAATCGGCGACATTGCGGCAATCGTGCGCTGTCTTTACCACCGCTCAAAAGTAAAGGAACTTCCAATTCTTGAGCGCAAGCTTTACGACAATGCAAAAAAACTTCTTGAGGACGAAATTGCAGAAGCCTTTGGAATTTCCGACAAGGAAGTTGAAGCCATGCTGCATGAAAAACTTGAGCCGCTCGGTTTAAAGATAGAAAAAAAACAAGCCTTTGCTGACGATGATGAAGACGAAGATGAGTTTGAAGAAGAAACTTCATCTAACGAAAAAGATTCCGAAGACTTTGACAGCGAGGATGATGATCAATAAAGTTCTTGTCATAGCCGCCGCAGGTTCTTCTAGCCGAATGGGGCTTGGCAAAAAAAAAGAATACCTTCCATTAAAAAAGGGAACTGTGCTTTCTGAATCGGTCCGTGCTTTTGTTGAAGCTGCGGATTTTTCAGAAATTATAGTTTCCATTCCAAAAGGCGGCGAGCAGGAAGCAAAAGCCGCATTGCTTACCGACAAAGAATTAAAAAGCCTTTTAAAAAACACAACGCTGACTTTTGCAGAAGGCGGAGCTACAAGACAGGAATCAGTTTTCAAGGCGCTTTGCAAAATCAAAAATAAAAATTCAATTGTGTTAATCCACGATGGCGCGCGTCCGTTCGTTTCAAAAAAAATAATTCAGGATGTGATTTTTGCAACGCAAGAATTTGGAGCGGCAGTTCCGGCAATTCAGCCTGTTGACACACAAAAAGAAATTGCGCCGGACGGAACAATCAGCCGTCATCTTGTAAGAAAAAATTTGGGAGCCGTGCAAACTCCGCAGGGATTTTTACTTGAGCCGCTGATTGAATGCCACAAAGCTGCTTTTCAAAAAAAACTTGAGTTTACGGACGACACAGAAGTTTGGGACGCTTTTCCAGATTTTACAGACGGAAAAAAAGTTCACGTTGTTGAAGGCAGCGAAAAAAACAAGAAGATAACTTTTATTCAGGATATTTCCAAGGAAATAAAAATGACCCGCATAGGAATTGGAACAGACTTGCACAAGCTTGTTGAAGGCAGAAAATTTATTTT
>CAVKBG010000035.1:0-1275 GCA_963654755.1 Desulfovibrionaceae bacterium | reverse complement strand
CTCGAAGCAGACTCAAAAAACATTTTTGTAAAAGCAAAGACAAACGAAAAGCAAGACGCTGTAGGAGCAGGCAATGCAATAAAGGCATACTGCGTATGTCTATTAGAAAAAACTGAATAGCCACAAATACAATCATTTTCTTTACAAACGCAACTTTTTAGCATATATTGTAAATATGAACACAGTAGCAATGAATGTAAGAGTTGACAAAAATCTCAAGGAACAGGCGACGGAGCTTTACAATGATTTGGGACTTTCGCTTTCAAGCGCAATCAATATGTTTTTGCGGCAGTCTGTGAGGGAAAATGGCTTGCCGTTCAAGCCGCAGCGAACAAGGCGCAAGAGCGAAATTGAGCTTGCATCTGAAGAAGCCGACCAGCTTATGAATGACCCGAATGCGAAAACGTACAATAATTTGCAGGAACTTTGGGATGAAATCGGCTTATGAGTGAAACTTTCTACAAGTATAAAACTAGAGCAACAAAGCGGTTCAAGAAACATGCGAAACTTGTAAAAAAGCGCAGTGTGAAAGATTCTGAAAAACTGAAAGCCACGGTTGAACTTCTTGCAAAAGGCGAAAAGCTTCCCGAACGGTTCCGCGACCACGAGCTTACAGGAAACTTAAAAGGCAACCGCGAATGTCATATTCTGCCGGATTTGCTTTTAATCTACAGGATTTTCAACGACATTCTGATACTCGAACTTGTAGACACAGGAAGCCACGCGGATTTGTTCGGAATGTAAAAAAAAACACTAATTTTCTTCTATTAATATCAAATCCATTACAAATAAAAATCAAGCGTTCCTTATATTGGAAAACGCTTTTTGTATGCTTCCGAGGACTTCGCTTCTTAAAGTTTCTTCTATATTTATGACAGTTTCGGCGATTTTTTCTTTTTCTGATTCTTCACATTTTCCAAAAAGGCGGACAGGCTCAATTCCAAGGGAAAGCGCAATGTTTTCGATTGTTTCTGGCGAAGGAAAATACTTGCCGTTTTCAATGCTGTTTATGTAGTTCGAGCTTTTTCCGATTTCAAGCGCAAGGTCAAGCTGGCGCATTCCCTTTTGTTTTCTGAAAAATTTGAGATTCTGAATGAACTGTTGCCGCAAAGTCTGCATACACATACTATGGCAATGTTTTTAAAACTATGTACATCTAAATAAAATGTATATTTCTACATATTTTGTTGACGATAACCGCATTTAGATGTATAATTACATTCATATTAAATGTATCGTGGGAGTTTATCATCACGATAAAGGAGTTTTTTTATG
>CAVKBG010000034.1:0-28023 GCA_963654755.1 Desulfovibrionaceae bacterium | reverse complement strand
GTATAGCTAAAGCTTTCTGAACCTCCAGCCGAGCTGGAGGTTTTCTTCATACAAAAAAACACCCAGTCTTTACGGCTGGGCGTTTTTGTTTTAAAGTATTTGATGTTCTTTCGCATTTAACTTGTCGCAAAGTCTTCGAGTTATGCTCCGATATAATACTACGCACTTGATATAGAACAGTTAAAGCCTATTTTTTATAATTTTTATACCATTTTGCGAACGCGCTCAAGCCCTGTTCCAAAGTGGTTGCCGGTTTAAAGCCAAAGTCTTTTTCAAGGTCTGAGACATCGGCGAATGTCTGGTAAACATCGCCGGGCTGCATCGGCAAAAGCTCCTTTTTTCCTGGCTCAGAAATTATATTTTCCTTGATAAGGCAATTTTCAAGGATTTCAACAAAGCGCATAAGGCTTTCTGGCTTGCTGTTTCCAATGTTGTAAATTTTATAGAACGCACCGTCATCTGTTGCCTCTGGAGTTTTCTGCATGACTGCGCGAACGCCTTTTACAATGTCGTCAACAAAAGTAAAGTCGCGGTACATATCGCCGTTGTTGTAAATCTGAATCGGCTCGCCTTTTACAAGTTTGTTTGTAAATTTAAAATATGCCATGTCTGGTCGTCCCATCGGTCCATAAACAGTAAAAAATCTTAAGCCAGTGCACGGAATTTTATACAATTTTGAATATGCGTGCGCAAAAAGCTCGTTGCTTTTCTTTGTCGCGGCATACAGCGAAACTGGATTGTCAACTTTATCTTCTGTTGAATAAGGAACTTTTTTGTTTGAACCGTAAACGCTGCTTGAAGAAGCAAAAACAAGATGCTCAACAGGATTATGGCGGCAACATTCAAGGATATTGTAAAAACCAATCATATTTGAATGGATATACGCGTCAGGATTATCAATTGAATAGCGAACTCCAGCCTGCGCCGCAAGGTTTACAACGACAGCCGGCTTATATTCCGCAAAAAGAGAATCCAACAGGGATTTGTCCGCAATATCGCCTTTTACAAAAGTAAAATCTTTTTTCAACGCAGAAAGCATCTCAAGGCGCTCCTGCTTTAATGAAACATCGTAATAATCAGTTATGCAGTCAATTCCGACAATTTTTATGCCGAAAACATTTTCCAAAAGATTTTTGCACAAAAAACTTCCAATAAATCCGGCCGCGCCAGTAACAAAAACAGTTTTATTTTCCAAAGAAATATTTGACATAAAATAAGTATAGAACTTTCAGTTAAAAAAGTATAGAGTTTTTAAAATCATGGTAGACAAAGAAAAAATCCGTTCAGAATATATTTTTTTCACAAAAAAACTGATAGAAAGAAACATTTCAATCACAACGATGGAAAGTTGCACCGGCGGATTAATTTCATCGTTGATAACTGACACAGAAGGCTCCTCCGCAATTTTCGCCGGTTCATTCGTAACATATTCAAACAACGCAAAAATAATGCTCGGAGTTCCTTCTGAAACCATAGAAAAATATTCAGTTTACTCAGAGGAAACCGCAAAAGCCATGGCAAGCGCAGCCCGGAACACATTCAACGCAATGATAGGAGTCGGAATAACTGGCACAACCGGAAACATCGACCCGAAAAACTCAAAAGATTCCGTTCCCGGAAAAATTTATTTTGCAGTCAGCTCCAGAGAAAAAACTGAATCGTTCCGAATTGAGCTTCCGCCACAAAACTCAAGAGCCGACTACAAATTTCTTGCGGCAGAAAAAATACTTGAAAAACTGATTTTATTCACAAAACCAATGTAAAACCGCCCGCTTTTTATGATATAATATTTTATAGGTCAAATGTCGAGTTTTTTATTGAATCAATAAATTGAATAAGCGGGAAGAAAAAGAAAGCGGCAACCGAGCTATTCTGAGCGATAGCAAGCAATTTTGAAAAAATTGCGCAGTCTGATACTTTGTACGCTCAGCATGGCGAATTGACGCGCTTTTTCTGGTAGCTTATTCAATTTCTTCTCTGAATTTATAAAACTCAACATTTGACCTGACATTTTATTTTTTGAGGTTTTTATGACTTACGTTTATGTTCTGGTTTCCGGCAAAAATGACTTGTATTATGAGCAGGCTCTGATGTCATCTTATTCTTTGCGGAATCTTATGCCGGATGCGAACGTAATTCTTCTTGTTGATGACAAAACCGAAGATTCAATAAATTCAGAAGTCCTAAAGCGCGGAGAAATAAAAAAATATGTCTCAAAAATAATTTCTGTCAACTTTGACGAAAAAGTCTCAAATGTTGAACGCTCGCGCCTAATAAAAACTTCAATTCCTGAATATGTTGATGATGATTTTCTGTACATCGACTGCGACACAATAATTGCCGCCGACCTTTCAGAGATTGAAAAAGTTCCTTACAAAACCGCAGGAATTTTAGACGGTCACGTAATGCTTGATGAGCATATCCACAAAAAATATTTTTTGGCGCGCGACAAAAAACTCGGGTTTCACGGAACAGAAGAGGCAGACTGCAATATAAACGGCGGAGTTATTTTTGCCCGGAAATGCGATGAATCAAAAAATCTTTTCAAGGCATGGAACGAAGCCTGGAAATATTCCGCATACAAAAAGCACGATTTTCACGACCAGAGCGCGCTGAACGAGGCGAACTACAAAACCGGCCTAAAAATGCAGCTGCTGGACGGAAAATGGAATTGCCAGCCAAGCCACGGAGGACTGGCGTTTTTAAAAGATGCAAAAATCATCCATTATTATTCCAGCGAATTTTCCGGAAAAAACTACATTCCATATTACAAACTTGCGGACAAAGAACTTCAAAACCGGATAAAATCTGAAGGAAAAATTCCAGACGAAATAAAAAAAATGATAGATGACTCGAAATTCCAGTTCAACAAAGTCCATCTGATAAACGACCAGAGAATCGTAAGCATAATGCAAAGCCCGATTGTGTTCACTTTTGCCGACATAAAAGCAAAAATGCCATGGCTCTTTAATTTTGTTGAAGCGCAGTTCGCATTTTTAAGAAAAATAGGAAAAAAGCTAAAGAAGTAGAAAAACGTCAAGCCGGATTTTTATTTATATCCGTCTGGCTTTTCCATTTCGTCAGAATCTTGTGTCGGCTCATATTTTTTGCGCTTTACAAATCCGCTGTCAAAATAGAAAGTTACAGCCTTGCATTCGGAGCGGACTTCATCAATTTCATCACGCACAAGAATTTTTGCGCCAGGATAAACAGTTCCGCTCGCATTGACGCAGCCAACAACTTTCAGTTCCCTGTTATGAGCGTTGATTTCGTTGATTTCTGTTGTCATTTTTTCACTTGAATCCATCAAGTCAACACGCTGATTTCTCAAGTTCGCAAGAGTTTCCTCTTTTTCCTTTGGAAGCGAACGGCGCACTTTTTTCTGGTTTTCCAAAGTTGAAATATTCAAGTCAACTTCTTCAAGCTGCTTGACAACATTTGACTGCATTTCCTGAAGCTCCTGCAGCCTAAGCTTTGCCTTTGGATCAAAACCAACTTCAAGGATTGTTTCAATTCCGCCGCCAGAAGAGCCGATGTTCTTTGCAGTGATTTCCTCTGTGGCAAAAAGATGTCCTCCAATAATAGAAGCTCTCTTTCCTTTTAAGAGGATTTTTTTCATCGCGGTAACATTGCTGTTCATGATATTGTCATTCACAACAACATATTCTTCCGCTGTAACTTTTACATTCTGAAGGAATCTTGCCCAGACTGATTTACTTGTAATTATTTCGCCTTCATCGCGGCCCATCACGCCTTGAGAAATAACAATATCGCCGCCCGCTTCAATATGGCAGTTTCCAACAGAACCATAAATTTCTATGTTTCCGTCTGCCTTTATGCTGAATCCGTCTTCAACGTTTCCGCGGCAAACAACAGTTCCCATGTAAGTGATGTTTCCAGATTTGATGTTAACGCCCGGAACTTCGTAAACTTCTTCAACTGTAATTTTGTCTCCAACCAAAGTTACGTTTCCATTTTTTTCTGCGATAACAGTGCGTCCGTCTGAATCAAGCTTTGTATTCTGTCCAAGCGGAATTGGAATGTCTTTTCCGTTTTTCGCTTCAAGATAACGGCCAAGAATAGTTTTTCCGCCCTTTCCGCGCTGAGGAAGAACTTTTACTGCCAAAGGCTGACCAACAACAACATTTTGAATAAGGTTAAGCTCCTTAAAGTCAACCTGGCCATTCGCAGTTTCCTTTAGCCTGAGTTTTGTCTTGTCAGTTTCAAATTTGTAATCGATATATGCGTCAGTGCCGTTGACAGGAAGAATCGCAGCCGCAACTTCATAAGGCATATTGTAAATCGGATTGTCAACAAACGAAATTATCTTGTCGTCTTCAATTCCGGCGACCACACCTTGTGTTTTTAAAGCATTTTTAATATTCTCTGCGGAAATTTCAGAGCCGCCTTGCGACGGAGGTGAAACAGTAATAGTTGCCTGCATTTCATCCTTGGAAATATCGACAGCCATAACAGCATCTCCTGCCGCAACATGGGTAAATGTACCGGCTTCAACATAACTGTTGTCAGTGCCAACTTCCGCAAGTTTCTTTAAAAGTTTTTCATCAAGCGAAGTATTATCCGGCCGTCGGGCTTCATTAATAAGATCTGATGCGGAAACTGGCGTTCCAGAGCCTTTGGGCAAGGTAACTTTTACAAATATGCGCGAGCCAAATCTATGCACATAGAACATTCCGTCAACTCTTTCATTTTCAGCATTGTTTGCGCTAGCCTGTTCTCCAGCAAGGGAAGCGGCTTCTTTTTCTTTTTTCTGACGGATTACAGTAGGATTTTCATATACGCGGATTCTCCAAGGCTTTTTCATAAGACCAATAATGCCTTGGCTTCCTCTTTCTATAACTTCATATTCAAGGTTGTTTTTTTTTGAATCAAGCTGAACAGCAGCATCGTCAAGACACTCATCCAATGTATCTGCGCGGACTTCAACTGTGTGAATGTCCTTGTCAAAAGCAAGCTGCTTTTCCATATCTATTCTAAGCTTGTCAAGAGTTACCATAAGACCTCTTAAAAAATTCCTTTGCGGACGCTTGTAAGTTTTGCACGCAAACGCAAATTCGCCTTTGAATGAAGCTGGCTTATACGGCTTTCGCTTACATTAAGAACCTGACCGATTTCTTTAAAAGACAAATCTTCGTGATAGTAAAGAACAATCACCATTTTTTCATTTTTAGGAAGTTCATTTATAGCCTGAATTATAACTCTGCGGATTTCCTCGCGCTCAACAATGACATCAGGATTAAGACTGTTCGGAGCTTCAATGCTGTCCCCAATTGAAACGTGCTCGCTTTCGTCTCCTGAATACCAAACATCGTTCAGGGAAAGAACACTTGTTCCGCTTACCTTCATAACAGCCGACTGATATTCAGCTTCTGTCATGTTCATGGCTTTTGCAATTTCCGCATCAGAAGCAGTGCGTCCCAGTTTAGATTCAAGCTCAACAATTGTGTCTTCTATTTCGCGGGACTTTTGGCGCACAGAACGCGGAACCCAATCAAGTTCTCTAAGCTCATCAAAAATTGCGCCTCTTATGCGTGTTGTTGCATAAGTCTTGAATTTTACGCCTTTGTCAATGTCAAATTTATTTATTGCATCCAAAAGTCCAAACTGTCCAAAGCCAACAAGGTCGTCAAATTCAACGCTGTCTGGCATTCCTGTGGAAACTCGTCCTGCAACCCATTTTACAAGTGGCATATACTGACGGATTAAACGGTCTCTTATTGCGACAGATTTGCTTTTTTTATACTCACGCCAAAGTTCGGCTTCTTCGTTTTCATCTAAAATTTGATTTGCCATGTATCCCACACCCTTGCTAGAAAACCTTTAGAAGCTTCTTTTCCAAAGATTTTCATTAATATCCCCATATTACATTTCATCTTTTTTTAGCAACGTCCTTATTGCGCTTGCAATTGTCTTTGTATCCTGTTCTACAGAAACTTTTCCGTCTGTAGGCGCAGAAGGAAGCTTTTCCGAAGATTCAGTTTGAGCAAAATCGGAGTCATTTATAACGCCCCCGTCGTCATCTGATTCCCCAGAAAAAACACCAATATCAGGCAAAGCATCTATTTCCTGCGACTGGGCAGCTTTTTCAGAAGTCGCAGCCACTGGCTTAATTTCAGGCTCAGCTTTTTCAGGCGCACTAGAATCTGCAACAGGAACATCATTTTCTACAAGCTCATCAGCGGAAGAATCCTCTTTTTGCAAAGAATCTGTGGCAGGAGCATCTTCCGCTTTTTCTTCAAACCTCAAAGCCGTTCCTGCAGAGCCGCCGCCATTAAAGAAATTTTTATTTGCGCTCACATCAAAATTTGGAGCCGCCTCATCTTCTGTAAGGTTTTCGTCATCTATTGTAATATTCACAACAGAGCCAGCCTTAGAAACAGGCTTTTTTCCAGCCTCGTCCTTTGAATCAGACAAAGTTTCAACAGAAAGAAATCTCTTATTCAAAAATCCTGCCGCAAATGCCAAAAGCGCAAAAACCACGGCAAAAATAATTCCGCGGAAAGAAGCAACAAAAAACCGATGAGTAGAAATAATGCTTATAAGGAAAGACAGAACAAATCCAACACCAGCAGAAGCAGCTACATTTTTTAAATTGAACATGTTCTTTCCTCCCGTTTATTATATTCTTATAGATTAAGGCAAAACACCTCTAAGGTCAAGATTTATTTTTTCTTGCCCCCAAGGAACTTTTTAAGGAAGTTTGAAACTCCTGCATCCGACGGAATGTCAGTTTTTTCTATTCTGCCCACAATATGCTTTAGGCACACAGCCGGCTTTGAAGTCGGATTTATAATCATAAAAGGCTTTTGTCGTATAACCGAAGCCTGAACAACAGGATCGTCATAAACAAACCCGATGTACTCAACTTTGTAATTCAAGAACTGCGCCACAATATTTATAATCAAGTCCGAAATGCGTTTTCCTTCATCAGAAGAATGAACTCTGTTTACAAGAAGCTTTAAATTTATCTGCCTGTGAAGAAGTTCAGTTGTGATTATTTTTATAATTCCATAGGCATCTGTAATCGCAGTTGGCTCTGGAGTTGTAATTACATAAACTTCATCAGCGGCTGCAAGAAACTGAAGAACATTGTTTGAAATTCCGGCCCCAGTGTCTATTATGATAATGTCGGCATTTGAAAGGGAAGCAAATTCCTTTGCAAAGTAATCAAGCTCGTCATTTGAAAGATTTGCAATTTTAGAAAATCCGTTTGCGCCTGCAATAAACTTAAAGCCAAATTCCGTATCCAGAATTATTTCGTTCATTGTTTTTTTGCGGTTTATTACGTGCATAAGATTGTACTGCGGAACAACGCTCAAGAGAACATTTACATTCGCCATTCCCAAGTCGCCATCGATAAGTATGACTTTTTTTCCAAGCTGGGAATACGCAATCGCCATATTCACTGCGATATTAGTTTTTCCGACTCCGCCCTTTCCGCTTGTTATTGCAATTATTCTTGTTTTATGTGGAGCTGCCGGCCTAGCGAAATTATCTTCATTCATAAGAGCGCGCAATTCTTTTGCCTGTTCTTCCATTTATATTCTCCTGTTGCCCTGATTCAATTTTTAGATTACTCTGCTTCTTTATCGGCAGTTCCGAACTTTTTTTCAATATGTTCTATATTGATTTTAAATCCTGAAAGATTTTTTAAGAACCATTTTGGATCTGCCCGCTGAATTGTGTTCAATACATCCTGGCCTGTCGTAATCCAGGACACAGGCTTGTTTTTTTCTGCCAAAACACTTATCACACGACCAAAAGAAGTGGTTTCGTCGCATTTTGTAACAATTATGCTTTTAAAATCAAATCCTTCATAATTGCGGATTATATTTTCCAAGTCTTTTGCGCTCACTCCCGCCGTAATTGCAAGGTAAACATTTTCGTTTAAATTCTTGACATTTAAAATAGTGCGCATTTTTGCTATGTTTTCATAATCATTCGGACTGTAACCGCTTGTATCAATAAAAATATAGTCAGAATTCGAAATGTAGCTGTCGCAAAGAATTTTCAAATCTTCAGAACTTTCAGCCTTGTCAACATTTACATTTATAATTTCAGCCCAGCGTTTAAGCTGCTCAATAGCGGCAACACGCATCGTGTCTGTTGTAATCATGCGGATTCTAGGCGGATATTTATATTTTTCGCGGTTCTTTTTATAGTCGATTGAAATGCGGGAACTCATCTTTGCAACTGTAGTTGTTTTTCCAACGCCTGTAGGTCCCACAATTATAATAACTTGCGGCGCAGATTTTTTTTCTTCAAAAGCAATCGGAATGCTCTCTCCAATCCAGTCCGCCACACAAGCCTGAACGTAATCAAAATCGTCAAGTTCTTCAAGACTGAATTCGTTTTTCATTCTGGAGCACATTTTCTTTATGTAAGATTTTGTAAATTCGTTTTCCTCAAGAAGCTCCTGAATTTTTAAAATTGAAGGATGTTCCTTTTCCGCAGAAGTAGCCTGAACAATTGTTTTCATCTGCTCCTGCATTTCATTTTTAAACTGGTCAAACTGTTTTGTTAGCTGCCCAATCTGAAGATTATTCGTAACAGTTGGATTTACTTTTGTTAAAAATTCATCGCGCTTCTGCAAAAAAGAATCCTGATGAGAATGAATTAAAGGAGATGAATTTTGAAGCGGAAGTCCGCCTGTCGAAGAAACTCTTGTGTAGCCTGTGCTTGCAGGATAATTGACTTTTCTTGTAAAAGCGGGCTGCTCCAATGAAGAATTTGTAACTTGGTATCTTAAAACAATCTGCTCACGCTGAAAAAATCCAAGGAATCCTGCGGAAAGCCTAGTTTTACAGCCAAGCACTTGAAAGTTTGTTCCATATTTATTGTAAAGCTTATCCATGCACTCATCGCGGGAACGACCTGTAATGCTTTGGACATTCGTGTTATGCTCATTGTCAGCCATTTATTTCTCCAAGAGATTCAACTTTTATATTTGGCGAAGCTGCCATCACTTCGTTTATAGACAAAACTATTATTCCCGGCATTTCAAGTTCTGTAGAAGACTTTACAAGCCGGCGCACTTCGGACGGACACAAAATAACAGGAAGATAATTTCTTTCACGGACAGCGGCAACAGCATTGCTCATTGCAGAAATGTAGTTTCTTGCGTCAACAGGATCAAATGCGACAATAGGACCTTTGCCCGGCATATCGGCTCTGTGGTCAAGAATTTTCTGGGCAAGGCTCTGCGAAAGATTCAGAACATGAAGAACTTTATTTTCGTCCGCATATTGCTGGCAAATCTGCGCGCCAAGAGCTTCACGAACTTTTTCTGTAAGAGTCCAAGAGTCGCGTGTAAGTTTTCCGTAGTCTCCCAAAGTTTCAAGAATAACAACCATGTTGCGGATGCTGACCTGCTCTTCAAGAAGATTTTTAAGAACAGCTTCGATTTCACCATAAGAGAATCTGTGGTCGCCAGTTGTAACTTCGTCAACAACAACAGGATTTGTCTTCTTGATTTCTTCAATAATCGCGCTGACACTCTGGCGGCTAAGAATTTTAGAAGCGTTGCGTCTTATAAGTTCCGTAAGATGAGTTGCGATTATAGTAGGAGCGTCAATCACTGCATAGCCAGCTTTTTCAGCCTCAATGCGCTTTGAATCAGGAAGCCAGATTGCATCCATTCCAAATGCAGGGTCTTTTGTTTTTTCTCCAACAATTTCTCTATCTTTAGGAACATTTCCAGTGTTTAGGCACATAAAATGTCCAAGCTTAAGGCGGCCTCTTCCTGCTTCAATTCCGCGGATTTTAAACGAATATTCTTCAGGCGAAAGCTCCATTTGATCCATAATATGAATCGGCGGAATAACAAGTCCCAAATCAAGGGCGGCTTCACGGCGGATTCTTTTTACACGCGACATAAGCTCCGCGCCCTTTTCATCGTCAACAAGAGGAATAAGCGCATATCCAATTTCAAGCGAAAGCTCGTCCAGCTTAACGACAGGAGAAATTTCCTCTGGTCCGCCATTTCCTTTTTGAGGAGAATTTTTCGCCTGCTCAGCTTCAACTGCCTTTTGCTCTTCTTCTTTTGTCTTTAGGCGGGAAAGCCGAGTTCCAACAAAAACAAACAAAATTCCAATCGGAACAAGAGTTGCTGTAGCTCCGTTATGGAACGCAAGACCAAGAGCCGCCAAAGTAGCTCCGACAATAACGTAAATTGTTCCGTTTGCAGAAAACTGTTCCTTGAGCTGGTCGGAAAGCAAGTCGCCGTCGTTGCTTCCAGTAATCAAAAGTCCTGTTGAAAAAGAAAGCAGCAAAGACGGAAGCTGAGACATAAGTCCGTCGCCAATCGTAAGTTTCGCATAGCTGTCAAGAGCGTCAGTTATAGAAGCTCCCGCCAAAGTTCCAGTTACAATTCCACCAATGAGGTTTACAACTGTAATGAAAATTCCAGCCTTTACGTTTCCGCTTACAAATTTAGACGAACCGTCCATTGCAGAATAAAAGTCAATTTCCTGCCTAAGCTGATTGATTTTCAGTTCGCCTTCTTCCTCTGTAATTGAACCGTTGTTAATCTGATTTTGAATTGTAAACATTTTGTTGTTCATGGCATCCAAAGTAAAACGCGCCGTAACTTCGGAAACACGATCCGCGCCTTTTGTAATTACAAGAACCTGAACAACAATCAGAATAATGAAAATTATAAATCCGATTAAAACCTTGTCGCCAGCAACAATGTTAGCAAACGCCTGAACCATTTCGCTCTGCCCAGCCATGTGCCCGGAAGTTTTTACAGGATGAACAAGAATATTTCTAGTTGAAGAAATGTTTATTGCAAGACCAAAAATAGTTGTTATAAGGACGACACGCGGAAACGATGTAAAATCAGCAGCGCGCTTCATATAGATAACAGTCAAAAGAATTATAAAAGAAAGCGCAAGGTTTATAACCATTGCAAGATCAATAAAAGCTGTTGGAAGCGGAATAAACATAAACAAAACAACGACGATAATGCCTACCGCCAGTGAATTGCGTAAAATAAAATTTAAAATACTACCGCTTGAGCCGCGCTTTTCCGCCATCGAGTCCCCACCCTAACTAAAAAGCTTCAATTTAGAAATATAATGTCTTTTTATTCTACAACAAAAAAAGGATTTTGAAAACGGCAAAAAGTAACTTTTAAGTGGATTTTTTGTTTCTTTCCTTATTCATAAAGCCAACCTGCGCGTAAACAGCCGCAATAGCCCGCAAATAAGACGTAGGAATTATGTCGCCAACTTCGGTATCTGCATAAAGCCCGCGGGCAAGAGGACGGTTTTCGATTATCGGAACATTACTTTCAGCGGCGATTTTTTTCATTGTCTGCGCAGTATTGTCAGTTCCTTTTGCAGTAATCATCGGCGCATCCTGCTGCTCTTGCTTCCACTGAAGGGAAACTGCATAATGCGTAGGGTTTGTAATTACAACATCTGACTCACGCACGGCTTTCGGCATATTTTGAGAAAGCATTTCTTTCTGCGCGGATTCAAGCCTGCCTTTTACTTCCGGGTCGCCTTCACTTTCCTTGAATTCCTCTTTTACTTCCTGCTTGGTCATTTTCATCTGCTCTTTAAATTCCCTGCGCTGCATTACATAATCGAACACACCGATTACAATCAGAATAACAGCAGAAACAACAAGAAGCTGGGCAACCATTCCAGAAACAGAACGCAACGCCAAATCAATTCCGCCAGCCTTTAAAAATCCAAGAGTCTTAGCCAAATCCAAACGGATAAGAAGAACTGCGACTGCAACAATAATGGCAACTTTTAAAATCGACTTTGCAATGTTAAAAAGTCCCATCATCGAAAACAAAGTCTTTTTAAAATACTCGCCAAATTTTGGAACAATTTTTGAAAACTTCGGTTCTATTGTTTTTGTTGTAAAAATGAATCCTCTGTTCTGAACTAAATTTATTATTACACCAGCAAGAATTCCTGCAAGCGACAAAGGAAGCACAATCGGAAGAAGATTCCGCAAAAAAATATAATAAAATCTTGCATCGTCAATTTTCTGGGCAGTTACGTTGTTAAAGTAAAAAATCATCATTTCGCAAATTTTATTATAGAACCAAGGAGCCAGCAAAATAAGAACTGCGACAACAAAAAGAAAAACAACAGTTCCATTCAGCTCCTGGCTTTTTGCAATGCGGCCTTCTTTTCTTGCTTTGCGGAGTTTCTGTTCCGAAGCTTCTTCTGTCTTGCCTTCATCTTCCGCGGCGAACCACTGCAAATCCATCATTGGCCGACTCCTTTAAGTCCGATAAAAAGCTTTTCAATTTCAAAAAGTCCGCCTTTAAAGCAGCCTTCAAAAAATTCAATGAACTGCGGAACAAGAACAAAAATCAAAAAGTATGCAGTCAGCATAAGAACAGGAAATCCTTCTGAAAGCAAATTCATCTGCGGAGCCGCCTTTGAAAGAATTCCGACCGTAACATTTATTAAAAAAAGAGACGCCATAACCGGCAACGCAATAATCAGCGCGTCTTTAAAAAGCAAGGTAAGAGATTTCATCATAAATTCCGCAAGAAAACGCGAATTGTCTACTATTGAAATTGCGCTTATAACTTTAAAGCTTTCAGACATTCCCTTTAAAAGCAGCATCTGAAGCCAGTTGTTCTGCAAAAAAACAAGCATCGCCATAAAATTAAAAAATTGTCCCATAAGAGGATTTTCAACCTGACTAAGTGAATCGTAAACTTCGCTCGCGCTAAGTCCCATCTGGAACGCAAAAAATTGTCCGGCTGTACTGAACGAAGCAAAAATAATCTGCACAAAAAATCCAAGGATTATTCCAATCATCGCTTCCCCGGCAAGCAGGAAAATATATTCAAGCGAAAAATTTCCTTCAGGTGAAATATAATTTTTGTATGAAGAAAAAATTCCGTCCGACAAAGAAATCTGCGGAAAAATAAAAAACGCCATATAGCCTGCAAGCGCAATTTTTGCAGTCCTTGGAACAGTTCTTGAAGAAAAAAGCGGAAGCGTCATTATCGTGGCAAAACATCTCACCGCAACAAAGAGAAAAACAGGCGCGTCAGAAACAATCCGCTCAAGCATTCTATCTTGCCATAGCCGGAATCAAATTAAGAATTCCACGGAAATATTGAGCCAAAGAATTAAACATAAATCCGCCAAGCAAAGCAATTACAAAAAGAATCGTAAGGAATTTTGGCAAGAAAGTAAGCGTCTGCTCTTGAATCGAAGTTGTAGCCTGAAAAATCGCAACAATAAGTCCCACCAAAAGAGCCGCGCCAAGAATAGGAGCGCACATAAGAAAAACCTGCAAAATTCCACCGCGAACTAAATTATTAATAAGATTCAACGACATAATTTCCTCCCATTCAAAAGCCGGATGTCAAGTTTTTTAACGCAAAACACTCACAAAAAGCTGCTGAGTCAAAAGATGCCAGCCGTCCACAAGAACAAAAAGCATCAGTTTGAACGGCATGGAAATTTGCACAGGCGGAAGCATCATCATTCCCATGCTCATAAGAATACTTGCAACAACCATATCAATTACGATAAACGGAATATATAGAAGAATTCCTATTTTAAATGCGACCGTAAGCTCATGCAGAATATAAGCCGGAATCAAAACATAAGTCGGAACATCAGAAGCATTAGCCGGACGCTCAAGACCAGCCATTGTCATAAAAGTTCTTATGCTGTTTTTGTCGTTTCCCATCTGGCGGAACATAAAAATTCTTATAGGCGACTCTGCCTTTTCAATAGCTTCCGTCAAAGTAATTTCATTATTCGAAAGCGGCTGAAAAGAATCCGTGTAAATCTGCCTGAATGTCGGCCACATACAAAAAAGCGTCATAAAAATTGCAATTCCATTTAGAACTGCGGTCGGCGGAACTTGCTGCAAAGAAAGCGCCCTTTTTATAAAATCAAGGACAATCGAAAAGCGCAAAAAGCAAGTCATCAAAATAAAAATGCTCGGCGCAAGAGTTAAAAGCGTAAGAAGAAGCAGAAGCTGCACACTGAACGCAACTTCATTTCCAGAGCGAGGAGCTGTCGCGGAAAAACTCAAATTCGGAAAATCCAAACCCGTTATGCGGCGGTTCATTTCCGTAGTTCCGTTTGAAGAGCCTTCTGGAAAATTATTTTGGCTTTGCGATGATAATGGAAAAAAGCAGCAAGCACAAACTAAAAGCGCAACAGCGAATTTAAAAAAACGTTTTTTCAGCAAGAAAAGGCTTTTCATTTTTCTTCTCCGCCAACCATTTTGTCCTTCAAGGAATTTATAAGATCCATTGTGCCTTTGTCATAAGCTGATTTTTTTGCAGCCGGAATATTTTCCTTGGATTCCTCTTTTTTTCCTGGCATAAAAAGCTGAAGGATTTCTTCAAATGAACGTGGCTTTTTTGCATTGCTGTTCATGTCGGCATAGCGATTCATCGCGTCAATTAAATCTTTGTCGTCAATTTCTTTTATAAGCGAAACAGAATTATCTGAAACTCCAAGAATAAAAGCCTTGTTCCAAAGACTTACAATTTGAACTGATTTTCCTTCGCCAAGACTTATAAACGAAACTTTGCGCAAAAAAACATCGTCTTCCGTAGCCGGCTCAACGCCCATAGACTTACGCATAAATTTGAACAAAAAGTAAATCGCCGCAATTATAATTCCCAAAACAAGAATCATGCGCACAAAAATTCCGATTCCGCCGAAAGAGCCAGAAGAACTAAAAGCATTTTCATCTGAAGTTCCAGAATCAGAATTTTCTGAAAAGTCCAATGAAATCTGAGAATTTTCAATCTGCGCGGAAGTAAGACTTTCGGAAGGAGACGAAGCCTGCTGGGCAAAAGAAAGTCCGGCGCATAAAGCCAGCAATGCCGCTAAAATTTTTATTTTTGAATAATTCATTTTCCCACCCAAAGCAACAGGCCATTTGCGTTATCCCCACCGCATTTCAAGCCTGCCGCTTTTATATTTGACGAAGCTTTTAAACTTCAATGAAATTCAAAAGCTTCTTGCAAATTTATTTTTACATAGATGAAGCCACGTGTTCAAGAGACGGAAGAATTTCTGTAACACGAACACCGAAGTTTTCATCAATAACTACAACTTCGCCCTTGGCAATAGGCTTGTGGTTTACCAAAATATCAACAGGCTCACCGGCAAGCTTGTCAAGTTCAATGATTGTTCCTTCGCCAAGTCCCAGAATATCCTTGATTGTTTTCTTGGTGCGGCCAAGTTCGACCGTCATTTCCATGAAAACATCCATAATCAAGTTGATATTTCCCTGCTCGCCGCCGCCTACAGACTGCGCAAAATTCGGGAACTGCAATGACTGAACATTCGGAGGAGTCTGCATCTGCATTCCGCCCATCATTGAAGGATTAGGCTGCATCTGCTGCATTCCCATCATATTGCCGCCCATTTGCATACCTCCCATCATCGCCGGATTAGACTGCATCTGCTGCATTCCCATTCCCATCTGCATTCCGCCCATCATAGGCTGTTGAGTAAATCCTGCGGAAGGAGAAGACATCTGCGGAGCTCCTCCCATGGCAGAAGAACTTTCCATTCCAGAATTTACAGAAGACGCTGGCTGTGAAGCAGGCTTTGAACCGCCGCCAAGAGCACGCGCCATTCCGTCAGCAGCAGAACCGCTTACAGCTTCCCACAAGGTAAACTGCTCGCCGCCAACAGTAACTGGATATGTAAAGCAAGCAAAAGTTCCCTGCGGCATACGAATCATTGCCTTTGGCTCTTTTACAGCTTCTGGAGGATTTGTAGCAAGCCCCGGAAGTTTTCCGCCTTTGCTAAGTTCTGTTATTTCCGCGCCTGAATGAGATGAAACTACTTCTGAAATTACAGAAAGTCCCATGTCATCAAGAGCAGGATTTTCCTCTTTGTTTATATAGCCAACAAGCTTTGTTGCAAATTCCGGGGACATAAGGAAAAGATGGTCTCCGCTTAGTCCAGAAGAGAAGTCCGCCATTACAGCAACAGCTTCTTCCGGAAGTTTTGCAAGCAACTGATCACGTCCAATCGCCTCAACAACAGGTGCGCCCGGAACAGTGTCTTTTTCAGTCATATTCTTAATGACTTCAGCAAGCTTGTCTTTTATAGTTCCAGCAAAATTCTGCAATGTTGGAACGTCAATGTCAACCTCTGGAGCAGAATTAAACGAGCCGCCTGAACCAAGTCCGCCGACATCTACGCCGGACAGCAATGCATCGATTTCTTCCTGTGATATAGATCCTTCACTCATAGGTTATCGTCTCCTTCTGGTGTTAATTCTTCAAAATTTTCAGTTTCCTGCTCGTCGATTTTTTCAATAATCTGAACGGCAACCTTTTTCCCGACAACGCCAGGCTGACAGTAGAATTTCTTCTTGCTGCCCACACTTAATGTAAGCGGCTCTCCAACCTTTATAGTGTTAAGCCTTATAACATCGCCTGTCCTAAGGCTTAGAACATCTCTAATAGGAACATTTATTGAACCGATGTCCGCAACAAGCTCCATCTCAACATCCGCAAGCTTTTCCTTGAGAGTTCCAAGGTACTGCGTTGTGGAGCTTCTTCTAACTGAACTGAACCAGAAAGAAGACGAAAGTTTTGAAACAATCGGCTCAATTGTTATATAAGGAATACAGATATTCATCATACCCGCTTCCTCTCCGATTTTTATTTCCAAAGTAACAAGAATGACCATTTCGCTCGGAGGAACAATCTGGGCAAACTGCGGATTTGTTTCAATCTGCTGAAGACGCGGGCGCAAGTCTATAACCTGAGTCCAGGCTTCTCTCATGTTCGCCAAAATGCGGACAATGATTCCTTCCATAACAGACTGCTCAATATCTGTAAGGTCGCGGTTTACTTTTCCGCCTGTATCTCCAGAGCCGCCAAAAAGACGGTCAATTATTATAAAAGTAATTTCAGGAGCAATTTCAAGAACAGCGTTTCCTTTTAAAGGATCCATGTTGATTACAGCCAAAGTTGTAGGCGTTGGAATAGAACGAATGAATTCCTCGTAAGTCAGCTGATCTACGGAAGCAACATGGACATGAACCAAAGTACGCAGCTGGGCAGAAAGGCTTGTTGTTGTAAGACGCGCAAAAGTTTCGTGCATATTGGAAACCGTGCGAATCTGCTCCTTTGAAAATTTATCAGGACGGCGGAAGTCGTAGATTTTTATACGCCTGGTATCGGTAACCGGCTTAAATTCATCCGCTTCGCTTTCGCCAGTGCTTATAGCCTGAAGGAGCTGGTCAATTTCATCCTGTGACAGAACTTCATTCATGTCTCATTCCACCTTTTTTCAGCTTACTGCTGAACAACATCCTTTCCTGTAAAACGAACATCGCGTATTCTGGAGTTGCTTAAAATATCATCGTTTATTTGGTCGCGGATCTGCTGCCTTAGAACTTCCTCATTCTGCGGACGCAAATCTTCAACAGTCTGCTCTGAAAAAAATCTTCTCAAAAAGTCAATGATTTCAATACGGCGCTCTGTGATTTCAGTTGAAGCCGCCTTGTCCTCCTTTTTGTAGCCAAGCGCAATTGTAACGCTCACACTCGCAGGAACAGGATCGCTTGTTGATGTGCGGATCTGATCCAAAGAAGTGTACCAGTCATAAGATTCTCTTTTTACAGTGTATTCCTCGCTGATTGGAATTGACTGCGAAGGTGTTTTTCCGCCTTTATTTAAAATAGCAGTTGTAACAACTACGATAGTAACAATGAAAATTACAGCAGCAACACCAATCAAAATAAATTTCAAAAGCTGAGGAAACGCGCCTTTTATTCCGCTCTTTTTTCCTGTTGAAACTTCAGCTCCGATGTCATCGCCCAAGTCGTCTGCATTGCTTTCGTCTGCCATAAAGTCCTCCCGGATTTTAAAATCTTCTCGTTATTTATATCGGAATTTTTAAATTTTATCTTAGAAGAAATTGAAAAATAAGCATTTCCGCTAAAAATGTCCGTCATCAAGAACAATCACATCTACACGGCGGTTGTACGCGCGGCCTTCCGCAGTGTCATTGCTAAGCTTAGGACGAGTGTCCGCATATCCTGCAATAGAAAACTGCTGCTCATCTACGCCAAAATCCGCAAGATAATGCAGAACATTTGCCGCCCGAGCCGCAGAAAGTTCCCAGTTGCTCGGATAAATGCTTGAAGATGGAACAGGCCTGTTGTCCGTGTGCCCTTCAATGCGCCATCTTCTGCCAGCAACTTCCGGGGAAGCAAAAAATTTCGCAAGATTAAGCAAAGTTCCCCTAGCCTCTTCAATATTAAGTTCCGCGCTGCCTTCCTCAAAAAAAGCATCGGATGCAAGTGAAATTACAAGTCCGCGTTCATCGCTGGTTATAGTTATTTTGTTTGATTTTACTTCTGGCGCAAAACTGGAAATCGCCTTTTTCATTGCAGGACCTAAAGCACGTCCTTTTTCTATAGAAGGAAGAGAACTGACAACGTTTCCTAAGTTTGCAAGGCTGCCGGGACTTACAGAAATTCCGCCGCCAGGATTGTTATTTGAAAGCGAAGCCTGCAAAGCCGCCATCTGAACTGCATCTGACTCGGAAGGATCGTAAAGCATAACGAAAAAGCAGAGCATGAGAGTAATCATGTCTCCGTAAGTGCCCATCCAGGCGGTTGACGGTTTTTCTGGTTCTTTTTTTTCTCTTTTTGCCATTGAAAAACTCCCCAAGCCTAGTCTTTCAAGATGTCGGACTCAATTGCCTTGCGGGATTTTGGATCCAAATATGTAAGAAGCTTTTGACCAAGAATACGCGGG
Source organism: Desulfovibrionaceae bacterium (assembly GCA_963654755.1). GTDB lineage: Bacteria > Spirochaetota > Spirochaetia > Treponematales > Treponemataceae > Treponema_D. The sequence continues at coordinate 9,257 of CAVKBG010000034.1, read as the reverse complement.
TTGTCTCCTGCCTGAATTGAAAGAATTCCTTCCAGAACCATTTCCTTTACATTCATTTCGTTTCCATTCTGCATAATGAGCTTCTGAGCCAAAGGTCCAAAAAGCCAGTTTGCAAGCATAGAACCATACAAAGTTGTAATAAGAGCAACCGCCATGTTAGGACCGAGCGCGCTTTTGTCTTCAAGGTTTCTTAACATACCAATAAGACCAATAACAGTTCCCATCATTCCGTAACCAGGAGCAAAACCAGCCCACTGAATAACAACATTAATCCAGGCCATGTGGCGGCTTTCTGCCTGAGCCATTTCATTTTCAAGAATAGAGCGGATTGCGCTTCCGTCGTTTCCGTCTACCATAAGACGCAAGCCTTCTTTTAGGAACGGATCGTCAAGGTCGTCAAGTCCTTCTTCAAGAGCAAGAATTCCTTCACGGCGAGCTTTTTCACTAAGGGCAACCATGTTCTGAACAGTTGTTTTTTCTCCGTAGTCATAAGTTTTAAAAGCCCTTCCCATAATGCCAAAAAGACCGATAACCTGATTCATAGGGGCGCAAATCCACAAAGAAAAATAAGAGCCGCCAATAGTTACGAAAATTGATGGAATATCTATAATACCCATAATGGATCCGCCGGACGTAAAAACACCAACTGCCATCATTGCAAGTCCGCCAAAGAATCCTATCAGAGTAGCTAAATCCATTTTTTCCTCCCGCTCGCGCAAGAATCAAAGTTCCTGCATTCCTATTTTTTTTCTATATATAACAATTCGTTCTATGATTTCTTCTGGAGATTCTTTTACAACAATTTTTTTACCTGAAAGAAGAGCAAGCGTAACATCAGGATTTTGTTCCATAGATTCAATCTGGTGCGGATTGACCCAATATTTTTTTCCGTTCAGACGCGTTACTTCAATCATAATATACTATAATGAACTGTAAAATGTGAATCGTCAAGTATTTTAGACTATTTTTGACGTAAAAACAAGAGAAAGCAGGATTTTTAACGTTCCAAGGAACTAGAGCTGCTAAAGGACTTTGCTTCCGTTCGCCATGAGTTTAAAACGGCAGTCAAAAAATTCCGCGGCTTTTCTGCACATGAGCATTCGTCCTAAAAAAATATCAAAGTAGTCGCACATTGTGCAAATATTTTCGTCAATCTGAAGATTCAGGGAAATCTGCCCTTTTTCATGGTTTATCTTTAAAGTCGAATTTTCAACTGCAAAATTAACGCGGTCGTGTATATCAAATGCGGATTTTTCCTTTGTTCTCACGCGGTTTCGCCTTACGTCCGTTTTGTCTGCGATTATAAGGGCTGCGGAAACTTTGTCGAATGCGCCTCCAGTTGACTCGTCATGGTTTGCAATGCACGAAACGATTTCAATTCGGTCTTCGCACGAAAAATCAAGCTTGCCAAGAATTTCATTTGCAAGAAGTCCGCCGTATTCCGCATGGTGCTTTCTGTTCAGAGCATTTCCAATGTCGTGCATATATCCTGCGATTTTTGCAAGCTCGATTTTTTCTTTTGATTCCCCGAATTCCTGCAAAATAAAGCCCGCCCGTTCAGAAACCAATGCGCAATGTCCAGGGCCATGATCCGTAAAACCAAGATTTCCCAAGATTTCATTTCCTTTGTTCAAAAACGCATTTATTTCTTTGTTCTTTTTTATTTCTTCAACTGTCATATTATATATTATAGAAAACATTTGTTAAAAAAGCATTAAATTAAAAATCATTGCTTAAAAAATTCAAATAATAATCTGTTAGAGACATACAAAAATTCTTGAACTTCCTGCTGAATAATTGTAAATTTCAGCCATGAAAACAAAAATCCTTGTAATTGAAGATGTTCCAGAAATGGCAGAGCTGATTTGCATGTACTTGAACAACGCGGATTTTGACTCTCTGGCATTTGACACAGCAGAAAAAGCTCTTGAAAAACTAAGCGCAGGATATTCGCCCGCATTGGTAATTCTGGATTTAAATCTTCCCGGAATGAGCGGATTTGACTTTTTAAAGACTTTCAGAAAAAACTACAAAGCCACAATTCCTGTCATAATTGTTTCTGCGCGGGATGCGGATGAAGATATAATAGAAGGACTTGGATTTGGCGCGGACGAATTTGTAACAAAGCCATTCAGCCCGAAAGTTCTAGTTGCAAGAGTTCAGTCCAAGCTCGCGCGGCTTTGCGCAACAGAAGCTTCCGTGGAAGAAACAATAAATTTCGGTCCATACACTCTTTACTGCAACAGCTGCATTCTAAAAAAAGGAACTGAAAAAATTCCGCTTTCCACAAAAGAATATGAAGTTCTTGAATATCTTGTAAAAAACAACACAAAGCCTGCAACGCCGGAACAAGTTTTCAGTGCAGTATGGAAAACTCCGTTCGGGGACATGACGGCGGTTGGAGTTTACGTTCAAAGGCTAAGAAGAAAAATCGAGGAAGATCCTGCAAATCCAAAATATATAAAAACAGTTTTTGGGCTTGGCTATCAGTTCAGCATGGAAAACAATGAATGAAAATTAAAAATCAAATTTCGCTTTTAATAACGGGAATTATAATACTTCCAACACTGTGCATGATTCTTTTTCCGATTTACACATATTACAATTCCCCGCGAAGATTTTTGATGAAAGGCTACAAGGAAATCAGAAAAATAAACGAGGCGAACCTTTCGGAAAGCGACTGGGATCAGATTCAAAATTACATTGAAAAAATTCCGCCGGATGTTCAGATTTTAGTTTTCTACAACTCAAAAATTATTCTTTCTACAATTCCAGAATTAAAAACAGGAAGCTCGCACAATCCCAAGGAACTTTTTGATTTTGTGGAAACAACAAATTCCGCTTACGACTATCAGTTTCAGTCTTTCTTTCTTGAAAAACAGCCTAAAAAAGAAGTGCGCGACGGAAGCCACAAAAATAAAGGTCTGATTATAAGCAGATTCGATGCAAAAGAAAAAAACTCGCTGAAAAGAATTCCAAAATTCATGATGCACATATTTTTTGTTGTGCTTGTTTTTGAAACATTGTCAATCACGGTAATTATTTTAATTGCAAAGTCCGTTTCAAATTCAATAGAAATAATTCAAAAGGCAACGCAAAAAATCGCAAACGGAGAGCTTGACACAAAGCTTGAAATTTCAGGCAGAAGAAACTCAAACGAAATTTTGCAGCTCACGGAAGACTTGGAGCGCATGAGAAAAGCATTAAAGGAAAACCTTGAACGCCGCTCGCGCTTTATAATGGGAATAAGCCACGACTTGAGAACGCCGGTTGCGCTGATAAAAGGATATTCAGAAGCGGTTTCAGACGGAATTGTAAACAGCATTGACGACATAAAAAAATCGGTTTCAATAATAAACACAAAAGCCGGCCAGCTTGAGTCAATGATAAATGATTTAATCAACTATGTAAAAATGGACAACATAGAATGGAAAAAAACTTTAAGGCCTGTTGAACTAAAGTCGTTTTTAAAAGATTTTGCAGCAAACATGGAATGCGCCGCAGAACTTTACAAGCGGAAAATTTCAAGCTCCATAGAAATCGATGAGCAGCAAGTTCTTATGGACAAAAATCTTTTTACACGAGCGTTGGAAAACATTTATGGAAATGCTTTGCGCTACACAAACGAAGGTGATTCAATTTCACTTGAAGCAAAAAAGAATTCACTTGGAAAAACTGAAATTTCAATAAGCGACACAGGAGTTGGAATTCCAGAAGAAGATTTGGAAAAAGTTTTTGAACTATTCTTCCGCGCGTCAAATTCCCGGCGTGAAAACGGAATGGGCATAGGACTTTCTGTAGTTAAATCAATTATAGACAGCCACGGCTGGAGCATAAATGTAAAATCCAAGCCGAATCAAGGAACAACATTTACAATAACACTGAACTAAGAAAACTTGAAATTATTTGCTTTATTTTTTCTTTGTCGTCAGCATCCACAATGCAAGCTTCAGGAATTCCACGCATAAAGGTGTACTGCTTTTTTGCATAACGGTGGCTATTGAATTTTATTTTTTCTTTTATCTGCTCCAAGGAAAGACCTTCAATAAAAAATTCGCTGTAGCCAATGGCTTTCATTGCAGGAGAATTTTTTGTAAGGCCGGATTTTTTTAACGATTCAACTTCCTGAGCAAGTCCTGCTTCAAACATTTTTTCAACACGCAGATCAATGCGCTTGTAAAGTTCTTCTCTGTTCCGATTTAAAATCAATGTGCAGAATTTATACTGCTTTCTAAGTTCGCATGGAAGACTGAATGAGCTTAAAGGCTTTCCGCATGAATAAAAAATTTCAAGGGCGCGGCAAATTCTATATTCGTCATTTATGTTTATTTTTTTTGCGCTTATAGGATCTACAATTTTCAGCTCGGCATACAGACTTTCTTTTCCTAAATCGGCAAGTTTCTGTTTTATCTGCGCTCTGATTTCCGGGCGGTTTTCTGGAGTTGACGGCGAGCCTAGCAAAAAATTTCTTATGTAAAAACCAGTTCCGCCAATCACCAATGGAATTTTTTTTCTGCTCCAAATTTGCGCGCACAAAGAATCCGCGGACTCAAGAAAGTTTCCAAGACCAAACTGTTCCTGCGGATTAGCAACGTCAATAAGATGAAAAGGAATTTCCTGCTGCTCTTCTTTTGTAGGCTTAGCAGTTCCAATGTCAAGTCCTTTGTAAACCGCCTGGCTGTCCGCGCTTATGACTTCGGCTTTTCCTTTAAAAATAAAAGAACTGCTTCTGCCGAACAAATCTTCAGCCAAAGCAGTTTTTCCGCAAGCAGTTGGTGCAAAAACAACAATTACTGGAATCAATTTTCAATCAATGCAAAAAGCAAAATTAGCGTGCCGGAGCTTCAATAGCGTATTTAACTTCGCCAGAAAAAAGCTGACGAGCCGCAAGACTTACAACTTTTCCGTCATTGTCTTCTACAAGCTCTGAAACATTAGGATCTTCTATCATGGCAAGTTTTGCAAGCTGATATGCGCGGCGGCTAGCAGCAACAGTAATGGCGTACATTCCGCCTTTGAATTTAGCAAGTTCTTCAAGTGGAAAAATCATAGTTTACCCCTCACAAAAAGTGAAATAATTATATCAGAAAATGCAGTCATAGTCAAACAGAAACAAAAAAGCTGAACAGACGAGGGTTCATCTGTCCAGCTAAGGTTGGGTTATGAATTAGAGGCTCTAAAGAAATTGCTTTCTAAAGATTCCTAGTTCAACTAAATTAGCGCTTCAAACCTAAAACAGTTTCAAGCATTGAATCTCCTGTTTGAATTGTCTTTGCGTTTGATTCAAATCCACGCTGAGTTACAATCATGTCTGTGAGCTGCTCTGTAAGGTCAACGTTTGACATTTCCAAAGTTCCAGAAAGCATGCTTCCTTTTCCCTGAGTTCCGCTTTCGCCGATGTTTGCCATTCCAGAGTTGATTGATTCTGCATAAGTGTTGTCGCCTTTCTTTTCAAGACCGCCCTGATTTGTAAAGCTTGCCATTGCGACTTGTCCGATTGTGCGTACAGAACCATTTGAATAAACGCCTGTGATTATTCCAGACTGGTCAATCTTAAAGTTGTCAAGATAGCCGAGCTTGTAGCCGTCCTGATAGTTTGCTTTTGTTGTGGACTTTGAAGCAGCCTGAGTAATTGTATTTTCCATTGAGCCGATTGTTCCAAGATTCAAATTGAAAGTCTGGCGATATGGATTTCCGTTTGCATCAGCATTTGAATCAGCAACAGCATAAGAAGCCTGAAGAACAATTTCGCCCTGCGGATTAGACTGATTTCCTGCGCTGTCAATTACAGACTGAAGTTTTCCTGTGTTGTCAAAATTCAAAGTGTAAGTATTCTGCACGCCGTCTGTTGTTCCAAAGCCAATTCTTGTCTGTGTAAATTCAGCGTTGTCTGGATCAACATTTACAGTAACTGTCCACTGATTTGGATTTCCCGGAACTTTTGCAAAATTCATCTGAACCTGATGAGCGTTTCCGTAAGTATCGTAAATGTCAATTTCAGTCTGCCAAGTTCCTTCAATAACCTGATCCGCAGTCGGATTGTCCGGGATTTCTGGTGTGTTCTTGTTAAGGTTGCAGAAATATTTTACATTCTCTGTTGCTTTAGGCGGGTCTTTCTGACCAACTGGAATCACCAAGTCTGTAGGAGTTGCGGAAGAGCGCACAACCTGACGTCCGTTTACTTCTTCTGCCATCCAGCCCTGAACACGAAGTCCATTAGCAGGATTTACAAGAGTTCCGTTTGAATCTGTTCCAAAGACACCTGCGCGTGAATAGAAAGTTTCGTCTCCGTTTTTAAGAACAAAGAATCCGTTTCCCTGAATCGCAAGGTCAGTTGTATTTCCTGTTGTCTGAAGGTTTCCCTGTGTAAAGATTGTGTCGATTGTAGCAACACTCATTCCAAGTCCGACTTCCTTAGGATTTACACCGCCAACTTCTTCTGTAGGACGAGCAGCACCGTTAATCTGCTGGCTTATCATGTCCTGAAAAGTAGCGCGGCCTTTTTTAAATCCGTAAGTGTTTACATTGGAAATGTTGTTTCCAATTACATCCATTCTTGTCTGGTGATTCTGCAAGCCCGAAACGCCTGCATAAAGTGATCTCATCATAAATTTACCCTCTTATGATTTTTTATATGAGTTCCCCAACCTGAACTCATTCTCCGTAAACTGCGGAGATTTGTTTCATGTCATAGTACATATTGTTTACGCGCACCTGCGGATTCGCTCCGTAAGTTACGGCTTCAACAACTCCAGTTGTCTTTGTGTCGCCAAGCGTAATGTCAACAGTTTTTCCGATTGTTCCTACAGCCTGAGAAGAAACAAGCATTGAATTCATCTTTGCAAATTCCTGATTCATGTTTGTCATCTGCTCAAGAGAACTAAACTGCGCCATCTGCGCAATGAACTCTGTATTTTCCATAGGAGAAGTAGGATCCTGATTTGAAAGCTGAGTAATCAAAAGCTTAAGGAAATCATCCTTTCCCAAGTCGCGCTGAACTTTTCTTCCTTCAATCGTAATTGACTTGTTGAAAGAATCTACCTGCATATTCAGCTTTGCCATTTCCTGATCGCTAAGCCTTGTATTCAACTGAATTCCGTCCATCTTTTACTCCTATGCAACAACGCTGATTTTTCTGTCAGAATCCGCGCTATATGCAGCTTGCGAAGAAGCCGCTCCTGAAATTTCAGCGGAAGACGCATAATCACCGTAAACTTTGTTAGAAAAGAACTGTTCGCTGCTCTGCTGCCGTTCTCCCTGCGCAAATGAGCCGGAAGAAGTGTCGGCATAGCTAAGACTTAAATTTGCATTTTCAAATCCGCTGTTTTGAAAAGCCTGCTTTAAAGTCTCCATATTTTGTTTAAAAGCCTCAAAAGCTTCTTTGCTATTTACAGTAATCTGCCCTGTAATCACATTATCGGAAAGATGAAGATTTATTTTAACATTTCCTAAATTTTCTGGCTTTAAAATCATGTTTATTGAGCCGGAATTGTTGTCCTGCAAAACAATATTTCCAGCGCGGACAAAATCAGGCGCATTAAACTGAATCTGCTGCGAAAGCATCTGCTGGAAAGTAGAGCCGGAAGCTCCTGCGCTCTGGTTATTTGAAGAAAGAATGTTCTGCTTTGCATTTTCAGAAAGTGAAAGCGAAAGATTCAAACTATTGTCCTGCTCTGAATAATCAGACTTCATTTCAGATTTAAAGTCAGCGATTTTCTGTTCAACGGAACGCTCGTCTGTAACTGTAAAAATATTTTCAAAAAGCGACGGAACTTCTTTTGCGCCATTTTCATCAGAAGAAGAAAGCTCAAGCTTAAAAAAATCAGGTTTCTTTTCGCCGGATTCTGAAGAAAGCGCAAGCTGGGAAAGTTCCGCAGAATTCTGCAAAACCGCAATTTCATCTGGAACAGACTGCGAAGATTCAAGCTTCAGATTTGCTTCAACGCTAGAAAAATGTTCAGCAAATTTTGTGTTTTCTAAAAACTTTTCAGGCTCGTCAACAGAAAGATTCTGCGCCGCCTGCAAATTCTGCATTTCATTTAACGGAAGGAAAAAACTATTTTCAACTGAAAAATCATCAGTTTTATTTTCCAAAGAAAAATCTTCAGAACGCAAAAACGCAAGCTGCTCGCTAGAAGGCAAAGTTTCAGAAATAGAATCAGAAGAAAGTTCATTTTGAAAATCTAAATTACAAGAAGATTCTGCCTGAACAGAAGGTTCTTGAACAACCGCAAACGAAGCAAAAACAGCCGAGGAATTTTGAACTTCTGTGCTAACCTTTTCTTCTACGGAATTTGAAGCCATCTCATCAGAAGCCTTTGAAACTTTTTGAACTTTTTCTTTGGAAGGAGAATTGTCTGCCCGTTCTTTTCTTGAAGCGGATTCCACCATTTCTTTGAATGACGGCTCTCTGTCTTCAGATTTTGCAGTCGGAATTTTCTTTACAGAAACATCGCGTTCCTGCTGTGGATTTACAATCTGTAAACTTAATGCCTGCATGGGCAACCTCCGGATTCTATAAACACCGGCGCGCCGCATTAACAGGCAATTTTGCTAATTTATTGAAAGCGGTTTGTTTGCCATCTTGCGTGAAATTTCAGCAGCACGATCACTAGGCATTAACGAAAGCCAATATGCGACTGTAGAAGATTCACCAGAAGCGGCGGCAATCTCATCGGCACGGCGCAGAACATCAATTACGTCCTGATCGTCCATTTCAACAAGAATTCCAACTGCGCTTTTTGGCGGCATACCGTTCAAATTAGCAACAATTTGCTCGATGTTTACACTTCTATCATCGTACTTTTTTACTAAATTATTAAATGTTTTTTCACGTTCAGCCTGAGTTTTTTCTTTGTCTTCAAGCTCCTGCGCAACCTGGGCATTCGCATCCTCGCGCTCTTTTACTTCCGCCTCTCTTTTTGCAAGCTCCTGCGAACGAATATCAAGAGCCTCAAGTCTTTTTGCAAAACGGTCATTGTCAAGGTCAGCCTCAACAAGTTCTTTTGAAGACGAAGCTGAAACAGAAGTCTGCGGAGAAAGTCCGGCTAATTTAAACAAAGGCGCAAAAGCTCTCTTAGCCTGAATTATTCCCAGATAGTCAAACCAAAGAAGTCCGAACAAAACAAGAACTACAATAAGAATGATGAGGAGAATTGATTTTCCTAAAACTTTAGCGTTTGACATATATTGCTCCAGTTGATTATCGGACTTTTTTTAGAAAAACCTAAGAAAAACCACGCCAAAAGAAACAGAGG
>CAVKBG010000033.1:23375-29458 GCA_963654755.1 Desulfovibrionaceae bacterium | reverse complement strand
CGTGTTCCCGGTCTTAATTAAACTCTGCCATTTACACAAATTTTATGACAGGGTCTCAAGCCGGATAATGACACTAGCACAAGATTCCCTGTTTGCTTTTTGCTTTTGTGTCATTACTGTGCTAACAAGTTTGTCATTGCAGTGCTTGACACTGCAATCTACTATAACTTTTCAATGGATTCCCGTGTCAGGCACGGGAATGACAAAAGCAATTATGAGAATGACATGAAAAAACATGTACGGCAATGGCATAAACAAATTGTCATTGCCGTAGTTTAAGAACAATCTCTAAAAATATGCGTTGAATGAAACCGTGAACTCGTGCCAGTGCTCGCCCCAGTCCATATTAAAAGAGTATCCGCCCTTGAGCGAAATGTTCTGTGCAAGGTTAAAGCCTTCGTTTACGCTAGCCTGAATCCTTAAATGGTCTTTGTCGAACGGCGACTGAAGCGCACTTGCCGCAATCTTGTTCTTCCAAATTCCTGCCGTTGTTATAAAGCCAACTTCTGCGCCAAGAAGCGGGTCTGCATAAAAATGCTTTCTTTCGTATTTTGGAGAGGCATAAGCGTCAAATCCTGCAAGAAAATATGGCTGAATCCAAGATGCCGGTCTGATGCTTGTTCCGAACATTGCTTTTACCCTGAACGCAAGGTCTTCTTCCTTGTCTTCATTCGGGTTAGAATCAAGTCCAACAACAATATTCATTGCGCCGTTAAAAAAGTACAAGTCAGAAACTGGCAGCGAGATTACCGAGGCAATCAAGGCCTTCTTTAAGTAGAAGTCGGTTTCCTGCGGATGAACTCTAAGGTCAATTTCACCGAACACAAGCTCTGAATTTGAAGCGTATCCTGCAGGGCTTTCAAGCTGCTCATGGGCTGTAAGACGGAATTCCAAGCCTGTGTATGCACCTTCTATGTCTTTTCCGCCGTGAATAGAAATCTTTTTAGAGCCGTGCGCTTTTTCCGGGTGCGGAGGCTCTGTTATGCTTGCGCTGGATTCTATCTTGCCGAGTTTTCTACGCTCCGAAAGAACTGAAACAAACCGCGGTCTGTATTCGTCCGATGAAATTTTCCCGCTGTTCAAGAGGGAAGTAAGATAGTCGGATGCCTGCTCCCAAATTTGCGCCTGTTTTTCCTTTGGCAAATCGCCGAATGGAAAGTCCTGCGTTGTCTTTTTTCCAAGGCAAACGTCTTTTACATATTTATTTTGCTTCCGTGTAAGTTGTGTTTTTTGAAATTCCAGCTTTGAGTATACGGAAGGTCTGTATTCAGTTTTATCTGCAAGTCCCATTTCGCAGATGGTTTTTACAGTTTCAATTGGCTCTACAACGCCGCTTAAAACATTTGTTATGTCAGTTTCTGGCTTGGCGGCTTCCACAAGGAACAAAAGATTGTAAGAGCAGTTTTCGCTTATAAAGAAGTAGCGTGAATAAATGCCTGAAAGATCGAACACGTGGCGCAGCATTCTGTCTTTTTCTTCTTCTGAAAAATTCAGGCGGTATTCCCACATATCGCGCATATCCATGTTGGCGTACTGCTTGATTTTTTCATAGTAAGGCACGAAACCAAAATATCCGCGGAATCCTCCAACAAGACCTAGGATTGCGTACATTGCGCCGCCTGTTATATTTGTTACAGCCCCGTAATTTATGGAGCTTGCTAGAAGACGCGACTGCCCTTTTGATTCCATGAGCAAAAATGTATGTCCGAAAACTGAAGCGGGATTTTTAAGAAAGCCTGCCGGGAATATAAGGTAAACATCTCCGGGATTTACTTTCTGCACAACGGCTTGATAAAAAGCGTCTCCGTCATAAGGAAATTCTTCTTTTGAAAGATTCAGTTGGTCGCAAATCCATTTGAATCTGCCTGGAAAACGCTCGATTGCGTGCCGTTCGTCTTTGCCGGGCGCAGGAGAAAAAAATGCTTTTATTGTGGCTTCAAGCTCCGCCTTTGGATTTGTCTTGCCTTTTTTTGCACAAAAAAACATCGGGTCGTCCACAAGGCTCTTGTTTTTGTGGAAAGGGGAAGGCTTGTAATGCAAAAGAGTTTTCCAATAAGGCGCATTGTAAAGCTCTAGGGAAAATGCCTTGTCTACAGCTTCCTGCGCTTTTTCTTCGTAGCCGGGAGCTGGCTCTGTAGGGGCTAGCTTTGAAATTGCTTCTAGTTTTCCTGAAAAGTCAACGGCGTCCGCAGTGCTTTTTGCGGGGCTGTTTTCATCTGCAAATACTGGCAGGAAAAATGAAGCTGCAAGTAAAAACAAACAGGGTACGACTTTGCGGCCGTACCCTGTTCTTTTAGACGAAATGTCCAACTTAGCCAACAAGTGAGTAAATCTTTCCGCTTACTTCAGTTGCAGATACGTCTGAAGAAGAGAAGATGTTGTCAAAGTTTGCCTGAAGAGCAGCTTTGAAAGCTACGCTGTCAGAAACGTTGAGCATTGTTGAAAGTGTGTCAACATATTCGCCTTCGCCCATAGCGATGTCTGTTGCAAGTGCATCCATGTTGTCTGCGATGAACTTGTCAGTTTCTTCCATTCCGAGGAGTCCTCCGCTATATCCAGAAGTTCCGAATGTGATAGCGAATCCCTGTGAACAGAATGTGCCGTTTGTTGTTGCAGCAAGCAAGTCCATAACAGGTCCGCTCTGGTCTCCCAAGAGAACGTAACCAAGACCTGGTCCAACCTTTGTTGCAAATGCGCTTGAAGCCAAAGCCAATGATACAACAGCTACTGCAGCAGCCAATTTACCCTTAAACATAAGAGCCTCCAAAGTTTTTCAGAAAAACAGAGCCATGAAGCTTTTGTTTCTCCTTTTAGTTTTATAAATGATAAAGCAACAATTTCAAAAAGTCAAGAAAATGAACAGTGATTAGCTTAAATTAACAAAAAACTTACATTTTAATGCAAATGTCATTATCGGACTTTTTTTTCCGCTTTTGCCTGTCATTATCGGGCTTGACCCGATAATCTCGCTGATTTGTTGAAATTAAAATTGATTCCCCGGTCGTTGCCGGGGAATGACGTTGTCTATCATTATCGTTTTTTTTGTTATTGTCCGCTTTCTGCTTGTCATTCCCATGCTACGACATGGGAATCTGCAATAGATTGCCGTATCAAGTACGACAATGACAGTTAGAATTTATTAGACAGCCCATGACAGATTGTGAGGCTCTATTTTGGAAACTCGTTTTTGACTTTTGGAAGTTCTTTTTCCCAGATTTCTGCCATGAACTTGTAGCCGGCTTCGTTCGGGTGGATTCCGTCCTGGCACATAAGCTCCTTGTCTTTTTGGGATTCAAGAAATGCAAGCCTCATGTCCACAAGCTGCACATTGTTTTGAAAACTGTATTTTACAAGATGCGCATTGTATGTTTCATGGTTCTGGTACAGCGTCATAATGTCTGAGTCCACAAACGCCTTTACTTTCTGCTCGTCATATCCGCGGCAGATATGCAAAAGCCATCTGTCTGGAACAAGAGGCGGCATTGTCATAATGAGCGGAGTTGTTCCATTTGAACGGCAGGTGCTTACCATTTTATCTATTGTACTGATAAATTCATCTATGCTTACACGTGGATTTGTGTTTTCCCCGGAGCATACTTGCGCCCAGTCATAGTCGCAGTCGTTTCCGCCGGATTCTATTATCGCAAGGTCGCCAAGCGCATTCCGCTCAACATCGCGCAAAAACCGCTTGTAGCTTTTGGTGATTATGTTTCCAAATACGCTTTGATTGTTCAGCTTGAATCCTAGCTTTGCGGCTGCAAGTGAAAGGCTGTCGTTCTTTGTTATGTCAAAAAGATGACCGCTTCCTGTTCCTGTAACTGCGCCCTTTAAAATTGAATCTCCATATACAGAGATTGTGTTAATTCCGTTTTCCATGCCTTGTTAGACACATTCCGCGCCGTTAAGTTTCATTTTTTTTAGTTTTTGGAGGAAAGAAAACCCTCTACCTCGAAAGCGGGGTCTTCTTTCCTCCAAACCACCTATCTTTCCCAGCGTCGCTTAGGGCTAACGCCCTAAGAACCCAAACAATAAATAAACCAATACTACATTAATAAGGTGTTAATTAGTACGCTAATAAGAAGGCAATTACTGCACTAAATGGGTGTTAATTAGCGCACTAATAATGAGGCATTTAGTGCAGTATTTAAAGGGCAATTTACGCAGTAGAGGGTTGTCTTTCCTCCAAAAAAAAAACGCATTGAAAATTAATAATCCTTGTGGTAAGATAGGAAAATAAAAAAGAGGTTAACTTTATGCTGATTTCAACAAGAGGGCGTTATGCGCTCCGTGTTATAATAGAGCTTTGTTCGCATGGAAAAGGCGAGTTTGTTCCATTAAATGTCATTGCTGAAAATCAGGATGTGTCGCTAAAATACCTTGAAAGCATCGTGGCTCTTTTGGTTAAGGCGGGCTTTGTCGAGGGCTTGCGCGGAAAAAAAGGCGGCTACAGGCTCACAAAAGACGCTGACGAATATTCCGTTGGAGAAATCCTAAAGCTTACTGAAGGAACTTTAGCTCCTGTTACTTGTCTTGAAGAAAACGCTGAAAGCTGTCCCCGTTCCGCTGAATGCAAGACTCTCCCCATGTGGGAAAAACTGGACACTATAATTTCAAACTATCTATACAGCGTAAAAATTTCAGACCTTCTAAAACCCGAAAGCGTAAGCGACTGGGTAATATAAACAGATTTTATTAACCTCTGCGTACAAAAATATTATCCTAATCGTCCATTAGCAAAGTATTTTGCGTACAAAAGGATTATGTTGACCGTACAAAAGTAAAATGTTCTACGTACAAAAAGATAATCCTGACCGTCCAATAATAAAATGCTGAACGTAGAAAAAGATTATCCTGAGCGTAGAAGACCAAAATATATCTGGTTAAGACACCATTTACTGTCATTCCCCGACTTGTTCGGGGAATCTCCTTTAGAGATTGTCATATCAAGTACGACAATGACATTGCAATAGATTCCTGTGTCGAGGCGCAGGAATGAGATGCTTCATTCAATCCAGAAAAATAACAATAAAAATATAAAACCCTATTGACTTGATAGGAAATAAAAGCTAATATAATCGCATAAAACCTATATTTTAAGTAGGAATATAAACTTTCAGGAGGCCGGATATGGCAGACATTAAGGAAAGCGTAGTAGAACTGATTGGAAACACACCGATTCTAAAGCTCAACAATTATTCAAAGGCTAGCGGCATTGAAAACGCAACCTTGCTTGCAAAACTGGAATATCTGAATCCGGCTGGAAGCGTAAAAGATAGAATCGCGCTTGCAATGATTGAAGACGCAGAAAAAAAAGGCATTCTAAAGCCTGGAGCCTCTATAATCGAACCTACTTCTGGAAACACAGGAATCGGACTTGCCGCTGTTGCCGCTGCAAAAGGCTACAAGGCTATTTTGACTTTGCCTGAGACAATGAGCGTTGAACGCCGCAATCTTTTAAAGGCTTACGGTGCTGAGCTTGTTCTTACAGAGGGAGCAAAAGGAATGAAAGGCGCAATTGCAAAGGCGGAAGAGCTTCAAAAATCAATTCCGGGTTCTGTTATTCTCGGTCAGTTTGTAAATCAGGCTAACCCTAAAGCCCACCGCGAAACTACTGGTCCTGAAATTTGGAGCCAGACAGACGGAAAAGTTGACATTTTTGTTGCGGGCGTAGGAACTGGCGGAACTGTTTCAGGCGTAGGCGAATTCTTAAAATCAAAAAATCCGGCTGTAAAAGTTGTTGCCGTTGAACCTGCTTCAAGCCCTGTTCTTTCAAAAGGAACTGCTGGCTCTCATAAAATTCAGGGAATCGGCGCAGGATTCGTTCCAGAAACTCTTGACACAAAGATTTATGACGAAATTATTGCCATAGAAAACGATGACGCTTTTGCGGAAGGAAAGGCTTTTGCACGTTCAGAAGGAATTCTTGTTGGAATTTCAAGCGGAGCCGCTTTAAAGGCTGCAAAGATTCTTGCCCAGCGTCCAGAAAACAAAGGAAAAGTTATTGTGGCTCTTCTTCCAGATTCTGGAGACCGCTACCTTTCAACTCCATTGTTTGCAGACTAGGCTAAAAATTTTACCATAAC
>CAVKBG010000033.1:0-23260 GCA_963654755.1 Desulfovibrionaceae bacterium | reverse complement strand
GCAGATTATCGGGTTAAGCCCGATAATGACATAGAAGGTGCTTTTGAGGCATCCCTTTTTTTGCCACTTCCGTTATCTAGTTTTTCCCAGTCATTATCCAATTTTTACTTGCCGTTATCTAACTTTTTCTTCCCTGTCATTGCTGTGGTAGACTGTTTGTCATTGCCGTACTTGATACAGCAGATTATCGGGTCAAGCCCGATAATGACATAAAAGATACTTTTTAGGCATCCCTTGTTTTTTTTATTATTTCCATTATTCAGATTTCTCTGTCATTATCCAGCTTTTCCCTGTCATTATCCAGCTTGACTGGATAATCCCTTTCTTCAATTTTGCGTTTTGTTGCTCAATTTATGGATTATATCTTGCATTATATTATAACAAGTGATATATATATATGCTTCCTAACGTAAAGAGGAGAAAATTATGGATAAACAGTTTTACAAAGATTCGCTTAAGATGCTTCTTCCGGTTATTCTTCAAAATCTATTCGCCGCGATGATGGGCTCGGTTGATGTTGTAATGCTTAACAGTGTAGGGCAGGATGCTATTGCGGCAGGCTCTCTTGCAACTCAGTATTCGGGGCTTGTCTTTATGTTTTATTCCGGCATAAGCTCAGGATCAATTCTTCTTGCGGCTCAGTATTTTGGAAAAAAGGACTTTAAGGCTCTTGAAGCGATTGAAGGAATTGCGCTTAAATGTTCTCTTGCAGTTGCCATTGCGTTTTCCATTGGCGCGTCTTTGTTCCCGGAAAAGCTCATGCGTGTTTATACTCCAGATCCGGTTTTGATTGCAGAAGGCGCGGAATATCTTCGCATAATCTGGGTGTTCTATCTTTTGTGGGCGGTTTCTAACGTTTACTTTTCCATGCTTAGGAGCGCAGGCCGTGTTTCGATTGCAACTTTCTTTAACGGCGTTGGATTTTTCCTGAACATAATTCTTAATGCGGTTTTTATCTTCGGATTTTTTGGAATTGAAAAAATGGGAATCCGCGGAGTTGCTCTTGCCACTTGCATTTCTCAGGCTGCCTGTGTTGTAGGATGCCTTTTAGTTTCAGCTAGAAGCAAGGATATAAAGCTGCGTTTTTCCTATATGTTTTTAAAGAGCCGCACGCTTGCCAAAGATTTCTTTAAAATTTCTTTGCCTGCTTTGATGAATGAAGTTTCCTGGGGAGCTGCGTTTTCTGTGTATGTTGCGATTATGGGACGGCTTGGCTCTGATGTTGTTGCAGCGAATTCGATTGTGTGCGTTGTGCGCAACTTTGCCATTGTGTTTTCCTACGCAGTTGCTGTTGTTGGCGGAATTATTGTAGGAAACTTGATTGGCGCGGACAAGATTGACGAGGCGGAAAAAGGCGCAAAGGAATTTCTTAAGATTACAGTTGTGGCAGGCGTTTTCGGCGGACTTTTGGTGCTTGCTTCAATTCCTTTTGTTTTAAAATATGCTTCACTTTCAACTTTGGCAATGTATTATTTAAAACAGATGCTTTTTATAAATGTCTACTATATTATGGGAACTGCTGTTAACACAACGCTCATTGCAGGCATTTTCCGTGCGGGCGGCTGCACAAAATTTGGTCTTATCTGCGACACAATCGATATGTGGGGCTACGGAGTTACTGTCGGAATTCTTACAGCATTTGTGTTTAAGCTTCCTGTTATTTGGGTTTACTTTTTTATGTGCCTGGACGAATTCGTAAAATGGCCTTGGGTGTTCTCTTTCTATAAAAGCAAGAAGTGGCTAAAGAACATTACAAGAGCCGAATATTAGGTCGAATGTTGAGTTTTATATTTTATTGTCATTATCGGGCTTGACCCGATAATCTGTTGAGATACAATAGATTGCCGTGTCAAGCACGGCAATGACAAACTTGTTAGCACTGGAATGACAGTTAAAAAAATATTTTTATCAAAACTAAAAATTGAGTCTATTAACTTTGGTTTCATTTTTGCAGGCATTTTCATTTGTCTGCTTTTCTTCTATAATAATACGCTATGAACGCATTCAACGATGATAAAATTGTAATTCAAGGTGCGCGCGAACATAACTTAAAGAATATCAGTGTTGAAATTCCGCGCAATAAACTTGTTGCCATAAGCGGACTTTCTGGCAGCGGAAAATCATCACTTGCATTTGATACTCTTTTTGCTGAAGGCCAGCGCAGATATATGGAAAGCCTTTCTTCTTATGCAAGGCAGTTTCTTGGAAGAATGGACAAACCGGATGTGGATTTGATTACGGGGCTTTCTCCTGCGATTTCAATTGAACAAAAAACAACTCACAAAAATCCGCGTTCAACTGTTGGAACTGTAACAGAAATTTACGATTACTACCGCCTTCTGTATGCAAGAATCGGAAAAGCCCATTGCCCGAATTGCGGCAGGGAAATCAAGGAGCAGTCGGTTGACCAGATTATAGAAACAATTCTTTCTTGGTCGCAGGGAACTAAGCTTACAATTCTTTCTCCTGTTATCCGCGGAAAAAAAGGCGAGCATCAAAAAGTGATTGACGACGCAAAAAAATCCGGCTTTGTACGCGCTAGGATTGACGGCCTTATGGTGGAGCTTGAGGATTCCATAAAGCTGGACAAGCAAAAAAAGCACACAATAGAAATTGTTGTTGACCGCATAGTTTTAAAGCCTGAAATTAGAAAACGTCTTGCAGATTCAGTTGAAACCGCGCTTCAAAGTTCAAACGGTGTTATAATTGTTTTGCGCCGCGTTAATAAAACGGACGAAGCTTATGAAACTGTTGTGCATGAGCTTTCTGCAAAAGGAAAGTCTGTTGATTCCGCCGCGGATTTTATAGAAGAGGAAGTTTTCTTTTCACAGAAGAATGCCTGCCCCGACTGCGGAATTTCCATTCCAGAACTTCAGCCTAGAATGTTTTCTTTTAACAATCCGTTTGGAGCTTGCCCGGACTGCACCGGTCTTGGCGAAAAAATGGAATACGACAAAAATTTGATTGCGCCGGATTTTTCACTTTCGTTTAATGAATACGGAATTCAAGCTTACAATCCTGAAAGTTCCTGGAACCATGCGATGTTTGAAGCTGTTGCAAATGAAGCAGGTTTTACTCTTGAAACTCCGCTCAAAGAGCTTACAAAGAAACAAAGCGATTTTTTGTGGAACGGGGACGCGCAGAAAAATATAAAGTGGGTTTACAAAAAGCAAAGCGGCGAAGGAACAAGTTCTTACAATCGTCCCTGGCTTGGAATTTTCGGTGATTTGCGCCGCCGCTACAATGAAGCCTGGGGTGAAAACGCAAGGGAGTCTCTTGAAAAATTTATGTCGCATAAAGAGTGCGCATCCTGCCATGGCAAACGTCTTCGCCCGGAATCTCTTGGCGTTACTGTCGGCGGAAAAAACATCTGGGACTTGACCGAATTTTCTGTTACAGAAACTATAGATTTCTTTGAAAAATTAGAGCTTTCGGAAACAGAGAAAAAAATTTCAGCGCAAATCTTAAAGGAAATAAAATCGCGCCTTTCATTCTTGAAAAATGTGGGGCTTGAATATCTTACGCTTCAACGTTCGGCTGCAACTTTAAGCGGAGGCGAGGCGCAGCGCATAAGGCTTTCAACTCAAATTGGCTCAGGTCTTACCGGGGTTATGTATATTCTGGACGAGCCTTCAATCGGTCTGCACCAGCGGGACAATCAGCGGCTTATTGATTCTCTTTTGTATCTTAGAAATCTTGGCAACACGGTGATTGTTGTTGAGCACGACGAGCAGACTTTGCTTACCGCGGATTATCTTGTTGACATTGGTCCGGGAGCTGGCGTTCACGGCGGAAAAATTATGGCGGCAGGAACTCCGCAGGAAGTTATGAAAATTCCAGAAAGCCTTACTGGTCAGTATCTTGCTGGAAAAATCAGAATGGAAATTCCAAAGCAGCGAAGGACTGGAAACGGAAGCTTTATAAAGATTCAAAACGTTACAGAGCACAACTTGAAAAATGTGAGCGTTGAAATTCCGCTTGGAACTTTTACTTGCATAACGGGAGTTTCTGGCAGCGGAAAATCAACTTTGCTGAATGATGTTTTGTTTCCTGCAATCAGCAATAAAATTATGAAGAGCGAGCTTCCTGTTGGTTCTTACAAAAAAATTTCAGGTTTGGAAAATATCGACAAAGTAATCAGCATAGACCAAAGCCCGATTGGAAGAACTCCGCGGAGCAATCCTGTAACTTACATCGGCGTGTTCGACAAAATACGAGAGCTTTACGCAAGCATTCCAGAAGCAAAGGCAAAAGGCTACAAGAGCGGACGTTTTTCTTTCAATGTAAAAGGCGGAAGATGCGAAGCTTGCCAAGGTGCCGGAACTTTGACAATTGAAATGAATTTTCTTCCTGACGTTTTTATTCCATGCGATGTCTGCCACGGAAAAAGATTCAATCAGGAAACTTTGGATATTCTTTACAAAGGAAAATCCATAAGCGATGTTCTTGACATGACGATTGAAGAAGCCGCCGATTTCTTTTCTGGAATTCCGCATATTGCAAGAAAACTTGAAACTTTAAAAAGCGTTGGACTTGGATATATTCAGCTTGGACAAAATGCTCTTACCTTGAGCGGAGGAGAAGCTCAGCGTGTAAAACTTGCGTCTGAACTTTCGCGCCCTTCAACTGGAAAAACTTTGTACATTTTAGATGAGCCTACAACGGGACTTCATTTTGTTGACATAAAGCAGCTTATGAGCGTTATTCAAAAACTTGTTGACAAAGGAAATTCTGTTGTGATGATTGAGCACAATCTTGACGTTATTTGCCAGGCGGACTATTTGATTGATCTTGGTCCTGAAGGCGGAAGCGGCGGCGGTTCTGTTATTGCGACTGGAACTCCAGAAGAAGTTGCAAAATCAAAAGAAAGCTATACTGGAAAATATGTTTCCCAGCTTCTTGAACGCGAAAAAGAAAGAGACAGGCTTTTGTAAAAAATGTTTTTTTGTCTTTCATCTTTCGGAAAAAGAACTGCTCTTTTTTTGCTTGCTTTGTTTTTTTTATTGAAGCCTGCGTTTTCTCAAAGCGGTGTTACAGTTGTAACAATCATAAGCGCAAACTATTCAGAATATAAAAAAAATGAAAATACAAGCGAGGATGAAATTCATCTTTCTGGAAACGTAAGGCTTTCTGTTGAAAAAGAAAAATCAAAGACAGAAATAAAAGCTGACGATGTAACTTTTAACCGGTCAACACAAATGCTTTATGCAAAAGGAAGCGTGCGAATTTTTAAGTCTGGTTCAAGCGGAGACGAGCAGGATATTTCTGCTTCAACCGTTTTGCTGAACACAAGCACTTTGGAAGGCGTTTTTGATAACGGAAGAATTTTCAA
This sequence comes from Desulfovibrionaceae bacterium, assembly GCA_963654755.1. Taxonomy (GTDB): domain Bacteria; phylum Spirochaetota; class Spirochaetia; order Treponematales; family Treponemataceae; genus Treponema_D. The sequence goes on along the minus strand of CAVKBG010000033.1, from coordinate 17,928 downwards.
TGCAGGAAACGGAGCTTTAAATCTTCCGTCCGGCTCAACGATGATTGTTGCTTCTGAAATTTTTGGAAGGGATTCTTCCGGCTCTGTTGCTTTTAAAAATGCCTCGCTTACTTTTTGCGATGATGAAGATCCTCATTGGCGGGTAAAGGCTTCAAGAATTTGGCTTCTTCCCGGAGGCGAATTTGCGTTTTTAAATGCGGTTGTCTATGTTGGAAAATTTCCGGTTTTGTATCTTCCGGCTTTTTATTATCCAAAGGACGAACTTTTGTTTAACCCAGCGTTTGGATATGATGAGCGGTTCGGCTATTATTTTCAGACAACAACTTATTTGCTTGGAAGAAAACCTTTGCAAGAAGCCGACACTTCTTCTGCTGATAATCTTGCGGCAGGAATTTTCAATTTTATGCGCCCTTCAACTTTAAAGGAGCAAAAGCGGGAAGGGCTTGTTCTTCATAATCTGGATGAAGATTTTAAAGGAAACGCTTCAAGCTATTTAAAGTTCATGGCGGACTACTATGCGAACATGGGATTTGCGACTGGACTTTCTGGCGTTTATAAGCCGTCTTCTTCGGACTACATTTCTTCTATTGAAGCCGGCGCGCAGCTTGCGTTTACAAACACAGTTTTTTATTCAGGCGGAAAATACACTCCTTATTCTTCAGCTGGAAAAATTGAAAAGGACAAGTCTAACTTTCTTGGAATTGAAGCTCCGTTCCGCTACAAAGGACTTTTAAAAGCTTCTATAAAAAAGCCGTTTTCGTTGAGCCTTTCCATGCCGGTTTACAGCGATCCGTTTTTTACGGAAGATTTTGAAAAACGTTCTGAATATCTTGACTGGATAAATTTTCTTTTGGGGCAGACAAAAACTGATGATAACGACACGGAAGATACTTCTGCTCAGACTTCTTCATTTGAATGGACAGCAAACGCTTCTTACTCTGTTCCTCTGCCGGATTTTGTAAAGCCATTTATTTCAACTTTGTCCATTACAAATTTGTCGGCGGACATTTCATTTAATTCAAAGTCCAGAACTGATTCTGATTTTTCTTCTGCCGCAGTTGACTGGCGCACTTACAGTCCTGAACGTTCGTTTTTTTATCCGTCGCAAGTTGTTCCATTTAAAATTGCCGCAAAAATTGAAGGAACTATTTTTAAATATCCGTTTGAAAAAGTTTATGAAAAATTCGATTCGCCTTCGTTTCCAATTGAACTTGAAATTCCAGAAGAACTAAAAAGTCCAAAGCAAAAAGAAAAAGAAGCCGGTTCAGAAAATTCAGAAGCAAAAGATGAAACGCAAAAAAATTCAGACAAAGATGATGCGCTTGCTTTTTCGATACAGGAACTTGCGCCAAAGTCAAAAGAAAATATTGTTGATGTAAAAGGCGTTGAATACAAACTTGGCTACTCAATAGTTCCGCAGTTTACATCTCAAGTCAACTATAATTCTTCCGAGTTGCTTGAGCCTTCTGACTTTGAATGGGGAAATTTTTATTCGACTTATTATCAGATAAAAGTTCCTGCTACAATTTCAAGCGAGCTTGGATTTAGAAATCCTTTTGTGTATTCAAAAAATGATTTTACTTTCAGTCCTGTTTACCAAAGCCACCCGAATCTTGACGGCTATACTTCCGAGTCTTCAAAAAATTCTGTAAGGCTTTCGGATTACAAAGCTAAAAAAATGGATTTGGTAAATGACAATAATTTTTCTATAAAACCGTTTGCATATTCTGACGTGTTCAAGGATTCAAGCATTGTGTGGAAATCTTCTGTAAAACTTGTAAGAACGGAATTTATTGGAGACGCTGAAAAGCCTGAATGGGAATATGCAGTTATGAAACTCACTGACGAAGAAACCGTAACTTCCCATACAGTGAGCGCAAAACTTGCCGCAAAAGAAAACGATGATTTTTCGCAGTCGCTCACATTGACTTCAAATCTTCCGCCTCAGCTTGACGAGTACACTTTCAACGCCGCATTTTCTTTTCCTTATGCAAGTCTTTCTGCGGAAGTCGGAATAAAGCAGGAAAATGAAGATTCAGACAATTTTGTTTGGAATCCTTTTAAGCAGTCCGCCACGCTGAAATTTTTTAACGGAAAACTTTTGTTTTCAGAATCATTCAATTATGAAATGGAAGAAAAACGTTCGGACTCAATGAAGCTTTCTTTTTCTTGGAAGGATTTTCAGTTGTCGTACATAATGCAGTACACGACTTGCTACGATTTTGATTCAAGCGAAGGCTGGGTTGCAAAAGAAGACAAGGATTTTGTTCCTTACACTTTAAGCCTTGCATATTCAACTTCCGGGAAAAATTTCAGATACTGGAAAAACCGGATTACTTGGGCGCCTTCTCTTACTGCCGGAATTGTCTATGACTGCGTGCGTCCAACAAACAGCTATTTTAGATTTGTTCCGTCTTTGACTTTTAAAATCCACGAGGCGTTTGAACTTTCATTCAGCGCGGAAACTCAGAACAATGTTATTTTCCGTTACTTTCAGAGATTTACAAAATATGACAATGTTATTTCCGGCGAAGAAAATATGTTTGTTGACTTGTGGAATTCTTTTGCTTTTTGGGGCGACGGACAGTTTTATGATTCAAGCCAGCTTAACAGACGCTCTTCTGGATTCAAGCTCAAGACTTTAAAAGTCAGCATTACAAGAAATCTGCACGACTGGGACATGACAGGCTCAATTTCATTCAAGCCTCGTCTTGTTACAAACGGAAGCGGCGCAAAAACTTATGACTATCATCCGTATATAACTTTTGCAATTTCCTGGCATCCAATGCCTAGTTTTAAGACTGAACTTATTGACGAATATGGAGAATGGCAATTACAATAGAAGAAACTAAAAATAAAGCGGAGGCGAAAAATGTCAGAAGAAATCAATGAAGAAAAAAAAGCGGAAGAAACTGCTTCTGGTAAAAAACTGTTTGCAAAAACTCTAAAGCAGTATCTTGATAAAGGAGTTGAAGCTTCTAAGAAAGGATTGAAAACTGCTGGTTCTGCAATAAGCGAATTTGGCGACAAGTCCGTTAACAAAATTGATATTGTCCAGTTGAAAAGCCGCCTTGAAAAAAAATATCAGGAGCTTGGACAGGCAGTTGCGGATCAGCTTGCAGAAGACGGAATTTCAATTTCAAAAGATTCCCTCGTTGTCTCTGAAAAACTTTCTGCAATAAACGAGCTGAAAGAAAAAATCAACGAAAAAGAAGCGTCCTTGAAAAAACACGAAAAATAAAAGGAATGCCATTATTAATCTTGTGTTGTCATTGCCGTACTTGATACTGCGATGTTTCTGAATGAAACTCGGTTAACAATCTTTAAATGATTGTTATACATTTAGATTTTTCGGGTCAAGCCCGAAAATGACATGAAAGATACTTTTGGGATATTTCCATGACGATGAAAATTTTTCATGCAGTAAAATTGTGGCAACGGATTTTGTTTTGTGATAGAATATCTGCATGAAAAATTTTTCGTTGATTATAAAACTGAATTTAATTTGCTCGGCAATTTTTTCTGTTCTGTGCCTTTATATGCACTTGGACATTTCCGCTGTGGCATTTCCTCTTTCCGCGGGCTTTACCGTTCTGCTTTATTTTGCTTCATATATTGAGCTTGTAAAAAATAAATCTGTGCGCCATTTGAATTCTGTGCGCCGTGTTTTTCAGTACGAGCCTTTTGTTTTTATAACGGCTTTTGTTATTCAGCGTTCTGGAAAATTTGGTTTTCCTGCTGCCTTTGATTTTTTATGCGCTTTTGCCTGGATTGTGATTCTTGTGCTTTCACTTTTAGCGCAGTATTTCCTTGCTGAAAAGCGGATTGCGTCTCTTGATTCCGGCTGGGCTGAATTTTTAAAGGCGAATCCTTATAAAAAGCCAAAGGGAATAAAGCGTGTTGCCGTTGAAATTCTTGAATGGATTGACGCGCTTTTTCAGGCTGTGTTTACAATCATGCTTTTGAATATTTTTATTTTTCAGCTTTACGAAATTCCTTCAGAAAGCATGGTTCCGACTTTCCTTATAAAAGACAGAGTTGTTGTTTTTAAATCTCTTGCTGGCCCAAAGTTTCCGCTTAGCAACGCAGGATTTCCGTATTTTCAAAAATATAAAAGGGGCGACATTGTTGTTTTTAGAAATCCTCATTATGGAAGCGACCGCGAAAATGAAGTGAAAACTTTTTTCAGCCAGTTTATTTATATGTGCAGCCTTACGCTTTTAAAGACGAACACGGATGAGCACGGCGAAATAAAAGCTGACCCTCTTGTAAAACGTGTTACGGCAATTCCGGGCGAGCAGATTTATATGCTTGACGGAACTCTTTATTCGCGCACAAAAGACAGCAAGGAATTTAAGCCTGTAGAGCAGGACGCTTCCTGGGCTGCTTGGAATTTGAATCCGCTTTCTTCAAAGATAAAGTCAAAAATCCAGACAATTCCTCTTTCTGAATCTCAGGCTGAATCGACTTTAAAAATTGAAGAGCAGCGCAGAACTCTTGACTTGACTAGCGCAAAAATTGAATGCGAAAAACTTTCCAAGGAATTTGCACGTTATGCGCGTCCAAAAGAAAATTCATCCAAATCTATAGAAGAAATTTTTTCTGCGCGCGATTTGTTTATCTACAATTTGTTTTCAAATATAAACAACGAAACGATTTCACTTTTAACTGTAAACGGCGGCGCAGATTGGGTTGACTCGTTCCTGAACAGCTGGCACCGCGAAAATGATATTTCAAGTCAGGTTGGAAGCGACGCATATATGGAGTCAAGCTTTAGACTCAATGTAATGGCAAAACTTTTGTTCGGCAGGATTCTTGTAAGAAATGCAAGCCTTTTGTCTGCGGAAATTCCAGTTTCAAAATGGCAGAGCGATTCTGTGCGCACGGAATATCTTAAGGAGGCTCAGAAACTTTGCCTTTACATTCTTGAAATGGATTTAAGAAATCTTCCTGTTTTCCCTGCAAATGACGCAAACGGAAATCCGCAGTACATTCCAGAAAACTGCTATTTTATGATGGGAGACAACCGCTACAATTCTCTTGATATGCGCCATAGTTACGAGCAGACTTTAGTTTCAATTTCATCAATGGATTCAATGTCTGTAACTTACTATACAAGCATTGCGCCTCAGTATGTGAACAGAAGCCGTATGCTTGGAAAAGCCTGCTTTAGATTCTGGCCGCTGAACCGTGTTGGAATTCCAAAAAGCGGTTTGACTGACTAAAAAAGAATTGTTGTTGATTTTTGGCATAATAGACAGTAGAATATATTTATGACTGAACAGTACGAAAATAATAATGAAGATGAAATTTCTTTGATTGATTTGTTTGCGGTTCTTATCCGCTATAGAAAGCTTGTTGTTATAGGAACATTTGCTGTTGCGCTTGCCGCCTTTGCCTGGCTTTTTGCTCTGCCGAATTTTATTCCTTCGCTGAATAAAAAAACGCTTACAATTTCCTATGCGTTGAAAACTGAACGTTTGCCTTCAAGTGTTGCGTCTTCTGTTAATTACAGCATTTTATGGACTGCGATAAATTATATGAAAGATGTTAGGGTGCTTGCGGATGTGCAGCGGGAATTTTCAATTTTTGCTGATGAAAAAAAGGCTTCTTCTGTTAGCGCTTATAATAGGCAGATTCAAGATGCGATTGATAAAGAAAAGTTTGTAGTAAAAAATTCTCCTATTGCTGATACAATTGCTGTTACTTTAAAGATTCCTATGGAAAAAGAAGAATTTGCTGATGATTTTATTAAGAAAATTGCAAAAATGACGTCTGATTATATTGAAGCTGATTTAATGCCTGAAATTGACACTTTGGAAGATAATGCTGATACAATTCTTGAAAAATATGGTGAGTCGGGATTGTCTGAAAAGAAATCTTCCGCTTCCGCTTCCGCTTCCGCTTCCGCTTCCGCTTCCGCTTCCGCTTCCGCTTCCGTAAATTATGCAGATATTTCAGCTGATATAAAATCTTTTAAGTCAAAGCATGAAGAATTTGTAAAATCCTTGGATGACGCATTTGTAATTAAAGATCCTGCGGGTCGCGCGATGAAATTTATAGTTGCTGTATTTGCGTCATTCTTTGTATTTGTTTTTATTGCTTTCTTGCTGAATGCTGTGGCAAACATAAAGACAGATCCTTATGCTTCAAATATTATAAAAAAAGCATGGGATGAAGGAAAATAAAAAATGCAAGCATGACTTTTTGATTTTCAAAAAGTCATGCTAAAAAAAATTTAAGGATTGAGACATGAAAGGAATTATTTTAGCAGGCGGTTCTGGAACTAGGCTTTATCCAATTACAAAAGCTGTTTCAAAGCAGATTCTTCCGTTGTACGACAAGCCGATGATTTATTATCCGTTAAGCTGCCTTATGCTTGCGGGAATAAAAGAAGTTCTTATAATTTCAACTCCAAGGGATTTGCCTTTATTTAAAGAACTTTTTGGAGACGGAAGCTGGCTCGGAATGAAATTTGAATATAAGGTTCAGGAAAAGCCGCGCGGACTTGCTGATGCTTTTATTATCGGAAAGGATTTTATCGCAGACGACAGCGTTGCCTTGGTTCTTGGCGACAACATTTTTTACGGTCAGTCTTTTACTTCAACTTTAAAGCGCGCAAAAGAAACTGTTGAGTCTGGAAAGGGCAGTGTGATTTTTGGCTATTATGTAAAAGAGCCTTCTGCTTACGGAGTTGTTGAATTCGATAAATCTGGAAAAGTCCTTGGAATTGAAGAAAAGCCTTCAGCTCCAAAATCAAACTATGCAGTTCCAGGACTTTATTTTTATTCAAATGACGTTGTAAAAATTGCCGCTGATGTAAAGCCTTCTGCCCGCGGAGAAATTGAAATAACTTCTGTAAACAATGAATTCCTTTCAAGAGGTCAGCTTTCTGTTGAGCTTCTTGGACGCGGAATGGCTTGGCTTGATACTGGAACTTACGACGGACTTTTGGAAGCAAGCAATTTTATTGCCACAATTCAAAAGCGCCAGGGAATGTATGTAAGTTGCATTGAAGAAATTTCATTCCGCAACGGATGGATTTCCAAAGAGGAACTTTTGTCTCTTGCTTCGGGCTACAAAACTGAATACGGCCGCTATCTTGAATATATCGCAGGAGCAAACTGATGTTCGAATTTAAAAAATGCGTTTCTTCCGGTGGAATAGAATTTGCAGGACTTTATGAAATTCAGCCGAAAGTTTTTGGAGACAGCCGCGGATATTTTTTAGAATCTTACAGCGAAAAAGATTTTTTTGAAGCCGGACTAAAAATGAAATTTGTTCAGGACAATCAGTCGTCTTCTTCAAAAGGCGTTTTGCGCGGACTGCACTTTCAGACAAATCATCCACAGGGAAAACTTGTGCGCTCGTTGCAGGGAAAAGTTTTTGATGTCGCTGTGGATTTACGCAAAAGTTCTGCCACATTTGGAAAATACTACGGAGTTGTCCTTGACAGTGAAAAGCAAAATCAGTTTTACATTCCAGAAGGTTTTGCACACGGATTTTATGTGATTTCTGATTCGGCGGTTTTTGCTTATAAATGCACGGACTTTTATCATCCGGAAGATGAAGGCGGCTTGATGTGGAATGATTCTTCAATTGGAGTTGACTGGAAATCTGTTGGCGCAGGAGAAGCTCCGCTTTTAAGCGAAAAAGACAAAAAGCATCCAGCATTCTCTTTTGATGCGGATTACTTTGATTTAAATGGAAAATGGCAGGGAAAATAAAATGCGCAAACTAAAAAATATTCTTATAACTGGCGGAGCTGGTTTTATCGGCTCGAATTTTATTCATTATTTGTTCGGACTTTCTTCGGCGAATGGAAATCTTTTTAATGATGCAGATTTCAGCGGAAACGTTGTAAATGTTGACTGCCTTACTTATGCCGGAAATCTTGAGTCATTAAAGGATGTGGAGGAAAAGTTCGGCGGAAAACGCTACTTCTTTGAAAAAGTGGATATTTGCGACCGTTCAGAAATCGAGCGGATTTTAAAGCAGTATGACATCGATACAATTATTCATTTTGCCGCGGAAAGCCATGTTGACCGTTCTATCTTAGGACCGGAAGCTTTTATAAAAACAAATGTGATGGGAACTTTCACACTTTTGGATGCTGCCCGCAATTTTTGGAAGAAGCCGGACGGAACATTCAGGGACGATGTTCTTTTTCATCATATTTCAACTGATGAAGTTTACGGTTCTCTTGGAGAAACTGGATATTTTACAGAAACAACTCCTTATGATCCTCGCTCTCCGTATTCTTCTAGCAAGGCAAGTTCAGATCATATTGCAATGGCGTATTTCCACACTTACGGTTTGCCGCTTACTTTAAGCAACTGCACAAACAATTACGGACCTTATCAGTTCCCGGAAAAACTTTTGCCTCTTATGATTAGCAATATCCGCGACGGCAAGGCTCTTCCAGTTTATGGAAAAGGCGACAATATCCGCGACTGGATTTATGTTGAAGACCACAACCGCGCAGTTTGGCTTATTGTAAACAAAGGACGCACTGGCCAGAAATATAATATTGGCGGTGAAAATGAATGGCAGAATATAAAGCTTCTTCATAAAGTGATTGAGCTTGCATCTGAAAAACTCGGAAAGCCTGTTTCTGAAATTGAAAAAACAATCACTTATGTAAAAGACCGTCCGGGACACGACAAGCGTTATGCGATTGACTGCACAAAAATAAAAACTGAGCTTGGCTGGCAGCGCAAAATGACTTTTGAGGAAGGCTTGAATGCGACTGTTGACTGGTATTTAAAAAACACAGAATGGGTTGACCATATTCTTAGCGGAGAATACACAAAATGGATAGACGCTAACTACAAGTCAAGATAAAATGAAAAAAGGAAATGTCCAATAAGTTAAAAATGTCATTGTCGTATTTGATACTGCGATGTTTCTGAAAGAAACTCGGTTAACAATCTCTAAATGATTGCAATATTTAGATTTTCGGGTCAAGCCCGAAAATGACATATAAAAGATACTTTTTGGGGTATTTCCTTTTTTATACTTAAAAACGCTATTTACTGTCTTTTTACAAACTGTATAAAATCCAAGTTCATTCCGACATCTCCAGTTTTTTGTTCTGAATTTGCCTGAATTGTAATCAGAATTGTGCGCGGCTCGTCAATTGTAAAATAAATCGGCGATCTTGTTGTAAGCTCCCAAGTTCCTAGCGGCGGATTGCTTGGATAAACACGGAAAGGCGTGTTGTCAATATAAACATAAAATGCGCTGTGGTCGGAATCTGTGGCTTTTTCTTTTAGAAGGCATTCATAAGTTCCAGCCGGAAACTTTACCTTGAGCTTTGCTGTTGCCGCCTCATCAAGAAGCCGTGCCGCAAACTGTCCGCTTGCATCTTTGTCCTGAACAACAAGAAAATGATGAAGCAGCATGGACTCAACTTCGTATTTTATTCCGATTCCAGAATATTCAATAATAGGAAGCTCTGTTAACATTGCAGGCGGTGTCTGCTTGTCTTCAACTTTCAGAAACTCTGAATTCTTAGGCGATGTTGCGCAAGAGAAAAATGCCAGCGTGCATGCTGCCGTTAAAATAGTAAAAACTGTTTTCGATAAAATTGTTCTCATTTTTTAATTATAGCATAAGAACTTTGCATTTGCAAATATTAAACTATTGACAGTCCCCCCCCCGGTGTTATGCTTCGGGCATGAATTACATAATTATGATTTTTAATATATTTATTGTTCCTTTCTGCGGATTTTTCATTTACGCAAAAAAGTGCAAGAAAATTTTTTCTGTTTTTGATATTTTTGGTTTTTATTCATTGTTCTGTATATTGAATTTAATTGCAACTCGTCTGCCAGTTTTTTTCTTAAGACTTTTTGGAATCCAAGCTTTGCTTTGGTCGATTCTTTATATGGCAATTGCATTTTGCTGTGTTCTGGTTATTTCCGTTTTATTTATTATTTTTACAGATTACATTCATGTGAATTTTTTAATCAGGAAAAAGAATGAAGACTAAAAAAGTTTTTTTTTATGCACTGTGTTTAATTCTGATTTTATCAGCTTATTTTTTTATTTGCGCAGAAAAATGGTTCATGAATGTTTTTTCAGTTGGAATAGAGCAAATTCTTTTTACTATAAAAAATCCTATGAAAGGTGCTGACATAAATTTTTTGCATGGGATATTTTTTTATTTAAGTAAAAAGGTCGCGCTCTTAATTGCTGCAACCTATATTTGCTTTGCGTTTTTAAGTGAATTTATATTCAGTAAAATTGATGTAACTTTAAATATTTCTGCAGGAAAAAAGAATGCGCAAATTAATGTAAGAAAATTTATTTTTCGTGGTGTTTTAATTTTATTTTCTGTCTTTTTCATTTTAGTTCTAATTGATATATGCAACCAGTTGAAAATTCCTGCATACATAAAAACGAGAATAGAAAAATCAAAAATTTATGAAGAATATTATGTTGAGCCAGTTGCAGAAAAAATCACAGGGCAAGGGAAAAATTTAATACTTATTTATCTTGAGTCAATGGAAACTACTTATGCTTCTGTTGATGATGGAGGAAAACAGCCTTATGAAAATTACATTCCTCATCTTACAAAAATTGCCAATGAAAATATAAGTTTTTCTAACACTCAGAAACTTGGCGGTTCTCATGCTGCTTTTGGAACTGGCTGGACTATGGGCGCATTGTTTTCTACATCATCTGGAATTCCTTTCAGTTTTCCTTTTAATGGAAATGCATTAAATATGTATGATTCTGTTGCAAAGTCTGTTGTAACTCTTGGTGATGTTTTAAAAGAGAAAGGATATAAAAATGAATTTCTTTGCGGCTCTGACGGAAACTTTGCAGGCAGAAAACAGTTTTTTGAACAAAATGGTGACTATAATGTGTTTGACCTTTTTACTGCCCGAGAAAAAGGCTATATCCCAAAAGACTATTCTGTGTGGTGGGGATTTGAAGATTCAGTTTTATATAAGATTGCAAAAGACGAAATTACAAGGCTTGCAAAAGAAGAAAATCCATTTAACTTTACAATGCTGACAGTAGACACTCATCATGTTGGCGGATATTTCTGCGGTAAGTGCGAAAAAAAACATTCAGAAAATCTTATGGATGTTCTGAACTGCGCAGATATTCAGCTTGCGGAATTTATAGAATGGATTTCTTGCCAAGACTTTTTTAAAGACACGGTGATTGTGATAACTGGCGATCATCCTAGAATGGATCAGTTTTTAGTAAAAGACATACCTTATTATGAGCGCACTGTTTATAACTGTTTTATTAATGCTTCTGCTCCAGAATCATTTGAAAAAACTGAAAGAGAATTTACAGCTTTTGATATGTTTCCGACTATTCTTTGCGCTATGGGATTTAAAATTGAAGAAAACAGGCTAGGGCTTGGAACAAATCTTTTTAGCAACGAAAAGACTTTGTCAGAAGAAATGGGCTTTAAAGAATTCAATTCTGAAATTTCAAAGCATTCTGATTTTTATGAAAAGAATTTTTATTAAAATACTATAGGAAATTTTTTATGAATATAAAGTTGAAAAGAAGATTGAATCTGCTTTGTGTCCTGTTTTTGCTCGGGGGGGGGTGCTTCCTTGCTAATTTAATTTCGTGTAGCAACGATTCTGATGAAAATGATACAAGTGAAATTTATAATATAAGAAACATGATTAAAAATGAAAAATTTATTATGCATGCCGGCGGTTTTATTGCTGATTCCACAGGCAAGAATATTTCATATACGAATAGCTATGACGCTGTTGAAAATTGTTTAAAAGCCGGAAGAAGAATATGTGAACTTGATTTTAGAATTTCAACTGATAATTTTCTTGTTTGCACGCATGAATGGAATCAAGTTTATAGTAATGGAATTCCCCTTGATTCTCCTGTTTCAAAAGATGAATTTCTTAGTTGCAAAATTTATGGCGAATTTACTTCCATGGATCTTGAAAGATTGAAAGCGTTTTTTGTAACATACGAGGATTTTTATGTTGTTACAGATTCAAAAGATAATAACGTGGAAGCTTGCCACATTATTGCAAGAGATGCGCCTGAATTTATTAATCGTTTTATAATTCAAATTTATCATGCAGATGAATATGATAAAATAAAAAATCTAGGATTTAAAAATATAATTTATACACTTTATCGAACTTCACAAGAAGAGCGGGATTTAAATTTGTTGATTGATTTTGCGCAGAATCATCCGTTGATTGGTTTTACATATTGGTATTATATGGCAGAAACGTATCTTGATCCATTTTATAAAAATAAAATTCCTTCATACATTCATACTGTCAATGATAAAAATGAACAAGCTGAATTCTTTAATCTTGGAGTTTCTGCAATTTATACAGATTCACTCTAAAAATAAATTTAGCTTTCTTTAAATCTTAGGAACTCTTGGTTTCGCCATGTTTTTCAGCATGTTTTGCAAAAGCTCGTGGGCTGTTTCTGCGTCAACTTCTTTTGAAGGCTCATGGTATTCAACAAGGTTTTTGGGAATTTCGTCAAGGAAACGGCTTGGCTCGCATTCAACTGTGGAAGTCATTTTTCTTCTGTGGGAGCATGAAGAAATTAAAAGCCTGTCTCTTGCTCTTGTAACTGCAACGTAAAAAAGCCGCCGCTCTTCTTCGACTGCTGCATCTCCGCCTTCTTCTACAGCATGGGCATGAGGCATAAGTCCTTCTTCCGCTCCGGCAATAAATACAACTGGAAATTCCAGTCCCTTGCTTGCGTGGATTGTCATTAAGTTCACTTTTCCTTTGTCCTGCTCGTCGTCCATATCATCCCGTGAAATCAAAGTGATTCTGTTTAAATACGCGTAAAGGCTTGTGTCGTCATAGTTTGGATTGTTTTCCCATTGCTCCATGCTCTTGATTAAGCTTTCGATGTTCATGTATTTGAATCTTGCGGATTTTTCGCTCTTGGGATTTTCTGAAATCAAGTAGTCAAAATAATTTATTTCATCTACTAAGGCGCGCACTTTTTTTGCAAGCCCTTTTCCAGAAAGCATGCTTTTGGAATTTTCTATTATGCTTGAAAAGGATTCAAGATCTGCTTTTGTTTTTTCACTTACAGGACATTCTTCTTCCGAAGATGACAAAATCGCCTGAATAGATTCCCACAGAGAAAAATTCATTGTGGAAGCAACTTTATTTATTGATTCGATTGCCGCCTTTCCGATTCCACGCCGCGGTGTGTTTATTATGCGCAAAAGGTTTATGTCGTCGTCATGGTTTGCAATTACGCGCAAATAGCTGATTATGTCTTTTATTTCCTTGCGCTCAAAAAAACTTGTGCCGCCGCTCATTGTGTATGGAATGTTGTTTTCAAGAAACGCTTCTTCGATTGCGCGGCTCTGTGTGTTTGCCCGGATTAAAACTCCAAAGTCGTCATAATTGCGTTTTTCGTCTACGCTGATTCCAAGAATTCCTTCTGCAATAAAGTCAGCTTCTGCGGCTTCGTTTTCCGGCGAATAAAGCTCGATTGGTTTTCCGTTTCCGTTTCCGCTCCAAAGTTCTTTGTCTTTGCGGTTTGTGTTGTGCTTTATGACTCCGTTTGCCGCCGCTAAAATTGTTCCAGTCGAACGGTAATTCTGCTCAAGCCTTATTTCAGTAACATCAGGAAAATCTTTTTCAAAGTTGATTATGTTTTGAAAATCTGCGCCGCGCCAGCTATAAATGCTTTGGTCATCATCTCCAACAACCGCGATATTTTTATTTGCAAGAAGATGCATCATTTCGTATTGCTGATGGCTTGTGTCCTGAAATTCGTCAACCATTATGTAGCGGAATCTGTTTCTGTATGCTTCCAAAACTTCTGGGTTCTCTTTGAAAAGTTTTATCGGAAGCACAATCAAGTCGTCAAAGTCAACTGAATTAAAAAGCTTAAGTCCAGACTGATATTCTTCGTAAAGGCTTCTGTACATATCGCTTTCTGAATTCCAGTTTTTGCGCCCGGTTTTTATGTCGCTGAACAGAGTGCTTATTTTGTAAAGATCCATTGCGTCTGCTGAAAATTTCAGTTCACGCCCGCTTTCTTTTATAAGAGCCTTTTTGTCAGTTTCGTCATATATTGAAAAATTTTCCCGGTAGCCAAGTTTTGTAATTTCCTGCCTTAGAATGCGGACTCCGAATGCATGAAAAGTGCTGACTGTAAGGTTGTTTAGTTTTTTTCCTGTAAGCTCTTTTATGCGCTCTTCCATTTCCTTTGCGGCTTTGTTTGTAAAAGTGAGCGCGAGAATTTGGCTTTGAGGAATTCCTTTTTCAAGCATATTGGCGATTCTGTAAGTGATTACGCGTGTTTTTCCAGAGCCTGCGCCTGCAATTATTAAAATCGGACCTTCAATTGTAGACACAGCTTTGTATTGCTCTGGATTGAGCTTGTCCTTTAAATCATTTTCAAGAGACATTTTTATTCCTTTTTTTAACTAGTCTGAATGTCGAGTTTTATAATTTAACGTCATTATCCAGCTTGACTGGATAATCTGCTGTAAAAGATTCCCGTGTCAAGCACGGGAATGACAGTTAAGAAGCCGTTTTTATTGAAACTCGAAATTAGGGATAACTAGTTTTTTTTTATTCAGTTTTGTAGCTGTCAACAATTTTCTTTACAGATTCAGAAAGCGTAAGGTTTTCTTCTGAATGTGAATTTACTTTGCCAGCAAAATTTTTCATCTTGTCAAGATTTTCGGAAGCGGTGCTTGAGCTGTCAAGAATTTCCGAAGCTTTTTCCTGAAGAATTGAAACTTGCTCTTCAAGGAGCGAATTTTTTGTCTTGAGTTGCCCGGACGAAACTGAAATCGCATCGGAGTCTTCATGAAGAATTTGCATCATGCTTTGGATTTTGCTTGACTCTGAATTCTGCTCGTTCATTTTTTCGCAAACGCTTTGAATTGAGCTGTTCATGCTTTTTATGCTTGATTCCAGCGCGTCAAATGATTTTGTAGAATTTGTAGAAGCTGAAACCATCTGTTCCACTGCCGACTCAATGTTTTCAACAAGTTCCTTTATCGATTTTGTCTGGGAGGCGGAATTTGTTGCGAGTGTCCTGATTTCGTTTGCAACTACGCTGAATCCTTTTCCTGCTTCGCCTGCGTGCGCCGCTTCAATCGCCGCATTCATGGCAAGCAAATTTGTCTGCGCAGAAATTTCAGAAATCACTTTGTTTGCTTCAAAAAGCTTAGTTGCAAGTTCCTGAATCGCTTCAATTTTTTTTGCGACTTCGGATTGGCATTGCTTTCCGTCGTTGGATTTTTGAACGATATTTTCATATTCGCTGTTGATTCCAGAAATTTTTTCGTTGATTTCTTCTATGTTTTTTGTAATCTGGCTAACGGCATCTGTGGAATTTTGAATTGCCACGTGCTGATTTCTTGCCTTTTCGTCAAGTTCGATTACGGAATTTACAACATCGTCAATAGTTCCGTTTGCTTCCTGCGTTTTTTCAGTCTGCTCTTTTGCTTTTGAGTAAATATCTTCTATTAATTGGCCTTCTGTTTCAATTAGGCTTGTCGTTTCGTGCGTCTGGCTTAAAAGAACATTTGAATTTTCGCTTAACTTTGAAACTGCTGTTTTTTCAGAGATAATCATTTTTTGAAGATTTTCAATTATTCTGTTGCAGGCTCTTGAAATTTCTGTAAGCTCGTTTTCACCTGATTCCAAAACTCTGGCTGTAAGGTCGCTTTCTCCGCCGGCAATTTCGTTCATTCTTGCAGAAACCGCTGTAAGTTTTTTGAAAAATGAAGAAATCCACAGGCACAAAAATCCTACGCAGATTACAAAAAGAACAAGGCAGCAAATTGTCATTGTCATCTGGCTTTGCTTTATTATTTTTATGATTGAAATTGCGTCAAAATCGCAGGCAACGAATCCGATTGCTTTGCTGTCTTTGATTATTGGCGCGTAAGCCGTGAGCATCCAGCCCCATCCTTCCTGCTTTTTGAAATTTGAAATTACGATTTCTTTTTCCTGCAATACGATGTGCGGATAGTCGCCGTAGCTTGACAAGTCTTCAACTGTTCCGATTGGAGAAAAATTGTCTGTGTCAGCGGGAGTTGTGCTTCCGTCTACAATATAAGTGAAATTGTTTCCGCCGCTTGGAACCATTGTGTAAAGAAATTTGCATTGCGTCTGCGATTTTATGATTCTGAGTTCTTTGTATAGTTCTGTATAGTATGGATGCGATTCGTCAAGTGTTTCAGCAAGCTCCGAAAATCTGTCTGCGTCAATTTTGTACAAGGCTCTTTTTACTAAGGATTCTCCCTGAGAAGAAAAAACTGAAAAAGCGGTTGACTTTATATTGTTCATTGCAACCATTGTGGTAATGACAGAAATGAGAATGATGAAAAATGATATAAATGCGATAAACTTGAATTTGTAGGAATTTGTAAATCTCATAGAGTCCCCCTTGTGCTTTTAATTTTTGCACCAACAGTTTTATTTCATCAATTATATACGATAATTTCCATTTTGAACATATAAATCAGATTGATAATTCTTAGTTTTATATTTATAATAGTAGTAATCTTTTTAATTTCAAGTTTATAAGGAGTTCGTTTATGAACCGGAAAGTTGCAGCCTTTTTGGGCAGACACAATTTCAGCATCCATCAGGACATTAATTCAGTTGTAGAAGCCATGCTTTTTGATATGAATGAAGGATTGAGCGGCCGTCCTTCTGGCGAGGATATGATTAGAACTTATGCGAATCCTCCGTCTCAGGCTACAGCTGGAAAAAGTGTTATTGTAATTGATGCCGGCGGAACAAATTTCCGCTCTTGCCTTGTAACTTTTGATTCAAACGGAAATCCTTCAATTGATTTTATGGAAAAAACAAGAATGCCTGGCGTTGACCGCGAGCTTTCTAAAAAAGAATTTTTTGACCAGATTGCATCGAACCTTGAGCATTTAAAAGACAAGTCTTCTAGCATTGGATTCTGCTTTTCTTATCCAGTTGATATTCAGGAAGACGGAGACGGCGTTCTCATTAACTTTACAAAGGAAGTAAAAGCTCCTGAAGTTGAAGGTTCCCACATCGGAAAAGAACTTGAAAAGGCGTTGAAAGAGCATGGCTGGAAAAACAAGCTTCATGTTTCAATGCTGAACGACACAGTTTCCGCTTTGCTTGCTGGAGCTGCCGACCCGGATGAAGGAATGAAATATTCTTCTTATGTTGGATTTATTCTTGGAACTGGAATGAATTCCGCATACATTCAGACTGCAAGCCCAGAATACAAAAATTTAAAAACACAGATTATAAACTGCGAGTCTGGAAAATTTGACAAGGTTGCAAGAAGCGACTTTGATATTTCATTTGACAAAAAAAGTGAAAAGCCTGGAATCGGCATTATGGAAAAACTTTGTTCAGGCGCATACATGGGACCGATTGCGTTTGAAGCTGTAACAACTGCCGGCAAGGAAAATCTTTTTACAGAAAAACTTTCAGAAAAACTTTCCAAGCTTGATTCTCTTACCCAAATTGAAATGGATTCGTTCCTTCATGCGCCATATTCAACAAATTCAAAACTCGGCTCGATTATGGCTGAATGCGCAAAAGAAGATGACTACGATGTTTTGTTCCAGCTGCTTGACGCTCTTGTAGAACGCTGCGCTAGAATGGCCGCCGCAATTTTGTCTGCCTGTGTAATAAAGAGCGGGGAGGGCAAAACTGCCGACAAACCTGTGTGCATTCTTTGCAACGGAACTTCATTCTTTAAAACTTATAAAGTTCGCCAGCGTGTTCTTGGTTATCTTGAAGAAATTCTTGTAAAAGAACGTGGACTTTACTTTGATGTAATTAGCCGTGAAAACGACATTACTCTTGGCACTGCGATTGGCGGTCTTCTCTAATGAAATTTATGGGGAAAACTTTTAAAGTTTTCCTCTGTTTCTTTTGGCGTGGTTTTTCTTAGGTTTTTCTAAAAAAAGTCCGATAA
>CAVKBG010000032.1:0-29894 GCA_963654755.1 Desulfovibrionaceae bacterium | reverse complement strand
TCTGGATATGTTTCTTCAAGCGAAAGAAAATATGTGAGCGCGGACGGAAAATTTCCTGTGTAGTAATAAGATTCGCCAAGATAAAAATTCGCTCTGTCTGTAACTTGCTTGTTTCTATTTTGCGCAAGGAATTTTTTCAGCGCATTGATTGAATCTGAATATTTTTTCTTTATAAATGAAGTACGCAGAATTTCAAATAAAAGATATTCGTCTCCGCCAGCAGGACTGATTAAATCTTCGTCAAAAATATAAACCGGCAGAACTTTTGTCTGCTCTTTTTTCGATTTTAAAAGCGGCTGAATTTTTCGGCGTGAACTTTCGCTGATTTTAGTTTCCGCAGGCTTTGAGTTTTCACCAAGAACATCTATAAGCGGCAAGGGCATTTCGCGCATTTTGTCTTCGTATTCTTTTTTTGCCTGTGGAGTTTTTTTGATTGAAGGTTGTCCAAGATAAATTGCGGCGGAAGCTTTGATTCCTTCAGTTGTGGCATTTACTCCCGGAAGCACAAGCCGGACTGGAGTTTCTGTTTTAAGCGATGTTTTTCCGTCGAGCTGCTCGTCATAATAAATTTCGCTGTTGCTTTGAGCTTTGCCGTTTTCTGAAATCATTGTGATTACGGCATAAAAATATTCGCTTGTGTCCCTTGGCGAGTCCGTGTAGGAATCTGTAATTTTTTCTACGGTTGCCAAAGGCTGGCTGAATTCGATTTGCCCGTAACTTGTAAAAGGCTTTTTGTTTCTGTAGATTATAAATGAAGAAATTGAATCTGAATCGTTTTTTGGTAAAATCCAGCTTATTGAAATTTTTCCGTTTTCAGCCTGAATCGCGTTGATTCCTGTAACAACCGGGCGTTTAGTTTGCGCAAATAAAATTGCCGATGAAAAAATTAAAATTGCCGATGAAAAAATTTTTCTAAATGAATTTGAAATTTCCATTCTTGTATTTTGGACTAAATTCCGCTGATTTTCAAGTGTATCTTGCATTTGGCGCGGTTTGACAATGTCTAGCGTTTGATTTATTCTATTATATGTATGTTTGTTTCTGTAATTATAGAGCCGGGCGGACTTGATAGCGGCAAGATGATGGTGGATATTCTTTCCAGATATGGATTTCAGAAAATTCAGCGTTCTTGCTGGGAAAGTTTAAAGCTGAACGAAACCGAGCTTTCCGCCTTGAAAAAAGATTTGGACAGGGTTACTGACTACTATGATAAAATTAGAATTTATCAGTTTCCTTTGAACGGACTTTTTGTTATTACAGAAATGAAGCAGAAAAAATGGCGCAAATGCTGTTTTAACGGAACGGCGCGCCCTAAGAATTAAAAATTTGAGGACAATTATGATTGAAGATTTTCAGGAGCCTATTGCACAGCTGAAGGCAGATGTTTCGGCTGTTTGGGGGCGTCTTTGACGTTGATGACATCAATAAAAAAATAGCAGAAAAAGAAGCTCTTACAACTGCTCCCGGATTTTGGGACGACAATGCCAAGGCTACAAAAATAATGAATGACATTAAGCTTTTAAAGGGAAGAATTGAGCCGTGGCAGGATTTGGTTCAGCGTGTTGACGACCTTGAAGCTTTGTATGAACTTGGACTTGAAGAAAACGACAAGAGCATTGAGTCAGAATTAAAAGAGCAGTATGAAAAAGCAAAAGCCGATTATGAGCATCAGAGCATTTTAAATCTTCTTAGCGATGAAGTTGACAAGAACGACTGCTTTCTTTCTGTTCATGCTGGTGCTGGCGGAACTGAAGCTTGCGACTGGACATTTATGCTTAGCCGTATGTACCAAAGGTGGGCGGAGCGTCATGGATATAAAGTTGAAGTTCTTTCGCAGGAAGAAGCAGAAGGCGGACTTAAGTCAATCAACATGAAAATTTCAGGGCCTTATGTTTATGGATATACAAAAGGCGAGGCTGGAGTTCACCGCTTGGTTCGCATAAGTCCGTTCGATGCAAATGCAAGGCGGCACACATCGTTTGCTTCTGTTTATGTTTTTCCAGTTCTTGACGACAGCATTGAAGTTAATATCGACCCAAAAGATTTGCGTGTAGACACTTATCGTTCCGGCGGAAAAGGCGGTCAGCATGTAAATAAAACTGAATCCGCAGTCCGCTTTACACATATTCCAACCGGAATTGTTGTTGCTTGCGACAGTGAACGCAGTCAGCTTATGAACCGCGCATCTGCAATGAGCATTTTAAAGTCAAGGCTTTATGAATATTACAAGGAAGAGCGCGAAAAGGAAAATTCAAAATTCGCAGGTGAAAAAAAGGACATTTCTTTTGGAAGCCAGATTCGCTCTTATGTTTTTCAGCCTTACACAATGGTAAAGGATCACCGCACAAAATATTCGGTTGGAAATATTCAAGGCGTAATGGATGGCGACATCGACGGATTCTTGGACGAATTCCTTTCAGCAAAATGGAAAGACCTTCCTTCTTCATCAGATGACGATGGAGATGATTTGTAGAGATGAATTTTCTCTTTCGGAAATATAAAAGATTTTTTTTTATTTTTTCTCTTTTGTTATTTCTGACGGAGAATATTTTTTGCGAGCCTTGGATTCTTGCTGCCAAAAAATTTGATTTTGACAGCGGGAAAACTTTGAATTCCGCAGAGCAAGATTTGTCTTCCATAATGCCGCAGCTTATAATGGAAAAGATTTCTGAAGGACTTTCACGCAATACAACTCCGCAGGAAATGCTGGACAGGGCATTGAACAGTTTGCTTGTTGAACGGCAGTCTTTGTTTCTTCAGCTTTCAAAGGAAATAAAAACGCGTGATGCAATTTTTCTTTTGTCTGGAAGCAAGAAAAGAATTCAAAAAAAAATTTCAGCTCAAGAAAAAAAAATTGATGAAATAAAAAATCAGATTGATGAGAATTTAAAAAAAACTCATCAGCTTTATGACGAATTTAAAAATGCGGCTTCTTCTCAAGAAGAAAAAACTGAAACAAGTTTTAGTCCGCTTCCGTTCAATCCATTTAAAAATCTTTTTGTGAAAAAAAATTCTCCAGTTCTTCCAGAGCCTCAAAATGAAAGTGTTGCGTTTTATAAAGAAAATGCTTACGAACTTTTTTCTCCTTCCAAGGAAGCTCTTGAGTCTGGAATTGAAAGCCGGAAGTTTGAAAATGAAGTTGTCGCTGCAAAAATAAACGGTCTTATAACCGGGAGCATTATTGTTTACGGCGAATATTTTTCAATTTCCTGCGCGCTTTATAATTTTCCGGGGAAGAAAATTCTTGGGCAGGTTACAGAAATTGGTTCGTTAAAGGACTATATTTCAGTTGCAGAAAATGCCGCAAATTATTTTGTTCCGATTATCGTAAATAGTTTTCCTGTTGAAATTCATTTTGAAATTCAGCCTCCGGAAGTTTTTAAAAACGCAATTGTTTCTGTTGATGGAAATGTTTACAAAAATGCGCCGGAAAAAATTTCTGTTCCTTCTGGAAATCATTCTATAACAATTGAGTCGCAAGGATATATTCCATGCTCGATAAATTATGATTTTGAAGGATCAAAAATTTTTAAGCTTCAAGGAAATATGAAACTTAAATCTGAAGTTTCAGGCTCGATTGAATTGAAAAAAAATTTGGAAAATGGATTTTTATATTCTGGCAGCGATTTGCTTTCTGAAATTTCAGATGAAAATTCTTCTGCGAAAATTTCTTTTGACGGAACTCCAGTCATCGGGCAATTTAAATCTGCGCAAGATGAAAACGCTTTGTTCTTTTTTTATGTGCCTGAAGTTCTGCAAAAAAATCAGTCTCGCCTTTCTGTAAAAGGAAAAGCTGTAAATCATTCGGAATATATTGACAAGCGGAGAATTGCCGCCTACAGAGCTTATACAGCTTTGGTTCTTTCTGTTCCGTTTACTTTGTATGCGGTTGGAAAAAATAATTCAGTTGCAAATGCTTACAACCGTGGTTCTTTAAAAGATTATGATGAAGTTTTAAAATGGAGACGCTACGGAACTATTTCCAGCGGAATAACTTTTGCGTGCCTTGGATTTTTTGGCTTTGAACTTGCACGTTATCTTATCGCTGCAAATTCGTTGCTTCCTTCAAATGCAAGAGAAATTCATTCATCTGAAATTTCGAATTCAGCTTGGACTGAAATTCAAGAAGAGTAAATTTTTTAGGAGTTAAAAATATGGCGAAGATTTCATTTTCAGAAAAATTAAAAAATCTTTTTGGCGGCAAGAAAAATTTCTCTGAGGATTTTTTTGAAGATTTAACGGACGCTTTGATTGAAGGAGATTTGGGCGCAAAAAACGCAGTTGAAATTGTTGACAATCTTGAGTCCTTTTGCAAAAAAGAAAAGAAATTTTCTCCAGAAGAAATCACTGCTGAATTAAAAAATATTTTGCTGAAATTTTTAAAGCCGGTTTCAATTGAACCTTCAAACGGAAAAGTAAATATTTTTATGGTTCTTGGCGTGAATGGTGTTGGAAAAACTACGACAGTTGCAAAAATGTCAAAACTTTATTCTGAAAAAAATGTCAATGTAATTATGGCTGCGGCGGACACTTTTCGCGCGGCGGCAGTTGACCAGCTTTCCATGCATGGGGAAAAACTTAAGCTTCGGGTTGTAAAACATCAAATGGGAAGCGATCCAAGCGCAGTTGTTTTTGATGCGGCGGATGCTTGCAAGGCGAACGATGGCGGACTCGTAATTGCGGACACGGCTGGCCGTCTTCATAACAAAGAAAATCTTGTTAATGAACTGAAAAAAATTGATAGAATCTGCGCTTCCAAAGCTGATGACGGCTGCTATAAAAAAATTCTTGTAATCGATGCGACAACAGGACAGAACGCTGTAAGGCAGGCTGAAGTTTTTAATGAAGCTGTTGGAATTGACGCTGTTGTTCTTACAAAATATGATTCAACTGCAAAAGGCGGCGCGCTTGTTTCAATTGGAAAAGATTTAAATATTCCGGTTCTGTTTGTCTGCACTGGAGAAAAATATGAAAATATAGAATCCTTTGATCCAGAAAAATATGTGGATGAATTTGTTGGAACAGAGTGATGTCTTTTTTTGAGGCTTTGTTTTTTTTGTATCTTTTGTTTCCCGTTATAAATGAAAATCAGGTTTTGATTTCCTGCGCAATGAAGGGAAATATTTCTCTTGAAAAAACTGAAAAATTAAAAACTGAGTTAGAAGAATTTTTAAATTCAGATGAAACTGATTTTGAACTTTATGAGGATTCAGAAAAAAATCATTTTGGATTTTATTTAAAAAATTCTCTTGGCAAACTTGCACTTTTTAAATTTGATAAAGAGCTTTTAAGTGTTTCAAATGAACTTGAAAATTTTTCCTGCACATCGGTAAATGAAGAGCAGTTTTCAAGAGTGAAATATAATTCTGATTATAAGCCTGTTGAAAAAATTGTCTGGGAAAATAAAAATACAGTTGCAGATTCAAAAATTATTTTAAAGGAAAACTGGAAATATTCAGGCAAATATATTTTTTCAAATAAAGAAGATTTTAAAAATAAAAAAAGCTATGAGATTCGATACAATAAAGATTTTCTTCCGCTTTACGTTGTGGAATATTGTTATATTCCGAATCCAGAGTCAACAGAAGAAAATTTTTTGCCTGAAATAAGAACTTTGGTGAAAAAGAATTTATTTTCCTATGACAAACAAAACCGAATTTTGTCTGATGAAGAAATTTCCTATGATGAAAAAAATGAAGGCAAAGAAATTTATAGAAAAAAAAATATTTATAGTTATACAGACAAAAGTGAAAATGCGGATTTTGAATTTTATGAAAACGGAACTTTAAGATTTTCTATAAAATATGCAAGCGATGATGATTTTGTTGAAACTGTATATTTTCCAAATGGAAAATTTATGGAGAAAAAATTTATAAATGGTGAAAAAATAAATTGAAAGAAATTAATGAGGATAAAATTGAAATCAGATTTTAAATGGATATGCTTTGTTGCCAGACGAATAAGCAGAATAAATAGAAAAGGTCGAACTGCGGCTGCTTCGTATTTGGCTGCATTGGGAATCGCGCTTGGAGTAATGGCTTTGATTGTCATAATGAGCGTTATGAATGGTTTTCAAATGGGGTTCATAGATTCTATAATGGAAATTTCATCATACCATATTCAGGTATCTAAAGTTCAAGGCGATTTGTTTGAAAATTGGTGCAGTAAAAATAAAAAAGTTCTTTGCGCAGTTCCTTTTTATGAAGCGCAAGGTCTTATGGTTGGAAATTCAGAAAGACAATGCGCCTCGATTGTCCGTGCAGTTCCAGAAAATATTATGGAAAATGATTTTGGATTTAAAGACAAACTGAAAATTGTTGCAGGAAAATTTAATTTGTCTGAGGCAAACTCAATTGTTGTGGGCAGCACTTTGGCGTACAATTTGAATCTTAGAATTGGAAGCAGAGTGAACATTGCGGCACTTAGCGGCTCAAGCGATACAAGTTTGCTTTCTACAAACCGTCAGTTTGTTGTAAAAGGAATTTTTCATTGTGGATATGCGGAAATAAATTCTTCGTTTGCATTTATAAATTTTGATTCTGGGAAAAAGATTCTTGGAAATTCTGCTGAAGAAAAATATGGAATAAAATTAAATTCAGCTTCAAAAGATTCTTCATTTATAAAAGAATTCAAAAACGCTTTTCCGCAGTCCAAGGCAATAGGTTGGCGCGAATACAACCGAAGCTATTTTGGAGTTCTTCGCATGGAAAAAAATACGCTGTTTGTTATTGTGCTTTTGATTTTTGTTGTTGCCGCAATAAATATTTTTAATTCAATGAAGAAACTTGTTTTGGAGCGGAAAAATGAAATCGCAGTTCTTTCTGCGCTTGGCGCTTCTGAAAAAAATGTGCAGAGCATTTTTGTTGTTCAGGGAATATTCACGGGAATTTTGGGCGGTGTGACGGGGCTTTTTCTTGGCGTTTTTATATCGATTAATATGAAAACAGTTTTCAATTTGCTTTCTAAAATTCAGTTTGGAATCGAATATTTTTTTACAATGATTTTCAATTCGGGAGCTGAAAACTTTGTGACGGAAAATCCAATGTTTGCAATTTACGCAAGAATTCCCACGAGGATTTTTTTGCATGAAGTTATTTTTATTTTTCTGTTCGGAGTTTTTTCAGCAGTTGCGGCAACCTGGCTTGCTAGCCGGAATGTTTTGCGAATGACTGTAACGGAGGTTTTGCGCGATGAATAATCAGAATATTTTGTTAATAAAGGATTTGGAGAAAACTTATAAGACTTCAAGTGAAGAACTTGCGATTTTAAAAAAACTGAACATGGAGTTAAAGCAAGGTCAAACTTGTGTGATTGTCGGAAAAAGCGGAAGCGGAAAATCAACTTTGCTGAATATAATCGGCGGCTTGGACAAAGCTACCGGTGGAACTGTTTGTGTCGGCGGAATGAATGTAAGTTCAATGTCAGAAAAGCAGCTTGTAAAATTCAGGCGTGAATTTCTTGGAATGATATTTCAGTTTCATTATCTTTTAAAAGATTTTACTGCGTTGGAAAATGTTTTTCTTCCGGCATTTATGGCAGGCGTTTCTAAAAAAGATGCAATGGAAAAAGCGGAAGAACTTTTATGCGCTGTTGGTTTAAAAGAAAGAATGTCGCATTTGCCTTCTGAACTTTCTGGTGGAGAAAGACAAAGAGTTTCCGTTGCAAGAAGTCTTGTGAACAATCCCGAGCTGATTTTGGCTGATGAGCCTACAGGAAATCTTGATCCTGCAAATGCCGAAGCTGTTGGCAATCTTCTTTTTTCACTCTCAGAAAAATATGGAAAAACTTTGATTCTTGTTACACATGACATGAACCTTGCTTCAAAAGGTCAGATGAAATTTTCCATAGAAAACGGACAGCTTCAGGAGCTTGAAATATGACTTTTAGTTCATGCTTGATGTATGCAAAAAAAATATTTTTTTCAAAGTCTCAAAGTTCTGATTCTGGAATTGGAAAACGAAGTCTTGCTGGTGCCATCGCTTGCATTGGAATAAGTCTTGTTCCGATGGTTGTTCTTCTTGTTGTTACAAATGGAATGGTTCAAGGAATGACAAGCCGGATGATAAATCTTTTTTCACGTGATATTTCAGTTTCAGTTTATAAAAATTCTATGTATTTAAATTCATACGAAAATTATATTTTGGCATCGGAAAAATTTTCGGACATTCAAGGCGTGAAAAAAGTTTTCCCGGAAGTGCGAGGAATGGCTCTTGCTGCCGGGCAGAATTATAGATCAGGTGCATTTGTAAGAGGTGTTCCGCAAGATACTTTTTTGACTGATAAAAATTTTTCTTCACTTTTTAAAGTTATTGAAGGAAGCACTTCTTTTCCTGATTTGCGGACTGCTGTTATCGGAGAAAAAATTTCAGAGCGGCTTGGAGTTCATGTTGGTGACAATATAAAAATTATAAGCATGAACACAGCAGGAAAAAGATTTGTTCCAAAAGTTGCGCAGTTTAAAGTCGGCGGAATTATTTCTAGCGGCTATCAGGAACTTGATGCGCTTTGGATTTTTATTCCAATTGAGGCGGCTTTTACTTCACTTGCAAAATCATCCTGCGAATTTGTTGTTGGCATTGAAACTGAAAATTCTTTTTCCGAAGAACTTTCTTCTATTGCGGAGCGGATTCAATATTTTGCATTTCAAGATGAAGGCTTTGCTGATTCCAGAATTCAAACTTGGAAAGAAGTCAATGCATCCGAACTTGAAAATTTTGCTTCGACAAAAGCTTTGCTTGTTGTAATTATGGTTATGATTGTGATTGTCGCAAGCATAAGCGTAAGTTCCTCCGTTTTGATAATTGTAATGGAACGCAAAAAAGAAATTGCGCTTTTAAAATGCGTTGGCGCGTCTCCAAATGGAATTGCGCTTTCATTTGTTTTGACAGGAGCTTCAATTGGTCTTGCAGGAATTTTGATTGGTGTTCCGATTGGACTTTTAATTTCAGTGAACATAAATGGAATTATCAGCGCAATTGAATCTTGTGTAAACTTTTTTGAAAAACTTTCGCTTACATTTTCTTTTGGCGATTCTCATGAAATTACAAAGTTTCATTTGCTTGACCCGGCGTATTATCTTCAGGACATTCCGATAGAAATTCCTGTAAAAGAAATTGCCGCGGTTATTTTATGCACGCTTCTTCTTTCCGCCTTAGTTTCCCTAATTCCTTCAATTAAAGCCGGAAAAGAGAAACCGATTGATACTTTGCGTAAAATGTAATTTATGGTACACTCACTATTTGGAAAACGAGGAAAAGTATGATTTGCGATTTTTGCCACGAACGTGAAGCTGTAATTTTTATGGAACAAACCACAACTGATGGTTCGCGCCGGAAAATAAATATATGCCTCGAATGCGCAATGGAACGCGGAATTTCTCCAGACCCAAAAAGCATAGAGTCTTCAATCGGAAATCTTTTTAGAGAACTTGCCAATGTTTCAAAAAAAATTTCAGAACGTGAAAATAAACTTTGTCCTGTCTGCGGAACTTCATTGAAAGAAATAACTCGGAGCGGAAAAACTGGTTGCCCGGAATGCTACGCTATTTTTAAAAATGATGTAAGGCATTTTCTTGAAACTAACGGAATAAAAGAAATCTTCAAAGGCTCAATGCCAGCTCGTCTTTCATCTGTGCGTTCTGTTTTAAATGACAGAGTTATTCTTCAAAATAAATTGAACATTGCGATTCAAAAAGAAGATTATGAAAAAGCCGCAATGTACAGAGATTATTTAAAGGCTCTTGAAAAAAATGCAGTTTCAGGCTCGGCGGAAATTTCTAGTGGAGAAATCGGCTGATGATGAAAAAAACAAAAGAAGATGTTTCTGGAGCCTGGTATGCCTGCGCTGGTCCTGAGCAAGATATTGTTGTTGCGACCAGAGCGACTCTTTCAAGAAATCTTGCGAATTTTCCTTTTCCAGATAAATTGAATGATTCTGAAAGCGAGCGCATTCAGTCTATTGTTTTTGACGCGTTTAATTTTTTAAAGAATGCGGAAGATTTTCAGGCGGTTTCTGTTTGCAAACTTGATGGCATCGGAAGCAAGATAATGCATGAGCGCGGAATTCTTTTTGATTCAAAAGGAAAAAAAACTGGACTTGTTCTTCGCAATGACGGAAAAATTTCTTGCACTGTAAACACTGATGATCATTTAAAAATCTCTTCGTTTATTCCAGGACTTGGAATTGAAACTGCATCAAATTCAGTTTATGAAATTGACAACGAGCTTCAAAAAAGAATTCAGTTTGCCGCAAGCTACGAATTTGGATATTTGACTTATTCAGTTTTAAATTCAGGAAGCGGACTTTCTGTTGTTGTAAAACTTCATCTGCCTGCCTGCTCATTGCTTGGCTCAATTGATTCAATTGTAAAAAATATTTCAGGCGATGGATTTAATTTGCTGGCTTGCTATGGTTCTGGCGGTGGAAATGCTTTGAGCGGCTTTGGAACAAAAGGAACTTCTTTGGGCAGCTATTACATTGTTGTTCCGAAAAGTTCAGCGGGCGGAAGTGAGTTCGATCAGATTGCTTCGATTCAATGTGCTGTTCAAAATATTTTAAAGGAAGAAAGAACGGCGCGAAAAACTTGCAAGGCTCAGCATATAACGGAAATTTCAAACTATGCGCTTCGTTCGCTGGCTTTGTCAAAGAGCAGTTTTTTTGTTTCGCTTAGAGAAGCTATCGACATTATAAGCGGCGTTAAGTTCGGCAAGGACATGGGAATTTTTTCTGGAGTTGAAGAGTCGGAATTGCACGCTTTACTTTACAGAGTTCAGGAAGGACATCTTGAATATGTTCTTGACAACGGAAAATTTAAATTTGAAAAAGATATTCAGGACAACCGTCCGCGTAAAATTGAGCGGCTTAGAGCTTTGATTTTACAGGAAGCTTTTGAAAACATTGAAAAGTGAGGTTCCTATATGTATGAAAATTTTTCTCCTAGGGCACAGCGTATTTTGGTTGCGCTTGCTCAAGACGAAGCTTATTTTTTAGGAAGCCGGCAGATTGAGCCGGAACATATTATACTTGCGCTTTTAAAATCTGCGGAAGGGCTTGGTTATGTTGTGCTTCAGCAGCTTAGAATAAATGTCCTTACTCTTCAGCTTGCAATTGAACAAAGTTTGCCTTCCCGTTTTCCAGATACTGAATTAAAGACGATTCCAAATTCGGAGCGCACAGAAAGATTTTTGAATCAGGCCGCATTCGATGCAAAAACGATGCAATGCAATTATGTTGGAACGGAACATCTTTTGTTTGCCGCGGTTACGGAAGAGCGTTCCCTTTTGTGGGCGTATTTAAAGCGCGCAGGAATTTCAATTGAACAGGTCAGAAATGCGATTGCAGACATTCAGCGGAAAATTCCTTCTTCAGCCGTAAAAGATTCAAAAAATTTTTCAGGCGGAAACTTTGCGCAAGAAACTCCAGTTCCTTTTATGGCAGACGGAAGCACGCAGAGAAAACAAAAACACTCTGGAATTCTTGCTCAGTTTTCAAGAGATTTAACTCAAGATGCAAAGGACGGAAACTTAGATCCTGTTGTTGGACGCGAAAAAGAAGTTTTGCGAACAATTCAGATTTTAAGCCGCCGCACAAAAAATAATCCGGTTCTTGTTGGAGAGCCGGGCGTTGGAAAAACTGCAATAGCGGAATCTCTTGCGCAGCGCATTGCAAATGGAAAAGTTCCTGCTGATCTTCTTGGAAAAAAATTGCTTCAGCTTGATTTGGCTGCAATGATTGCCGGAACAAAATACCGCGGTGAATTTGAAGAGCGGCTCAAGCGTGTAATGAAAGAAATCAAGGAATCAAAAAATGTGATTCTTTTTGTTGATGAGCTTCACACTATAATTGGAGCTGGCGGACCAGAAGGCTCAATGGATGCAAGCAACATGATAAAGCCTGCCTTAAGCCGCGGTGAACTTCAGATGATTGGCGCGACTACAACAAAGGAATACCGCAAGTATTTTGAAAAAGATTCTGCGCTTGTAAGAAGATTTCAAACTGTAAAAGTGGAAGAGCCTTCCGAAGATGAAACAGAAAAAATACTTTTGGGACTTAAAAAATATTATGAGGAATTTCACCATGTCGTTTATGAAGATGATGTGATTCCGCTTATTGTAAAATACAGCAAGCGATATATTTCTGAACGTTTTTTGCCGGACAAAGCAATTGATATTCTTGACGAAGCTGGAGCCGCAAAAAAATTGCAGGAAGATGTTCGCCCGGAAGAACTGGACAAACTTGAAGCGGAATACGCAAGATATAATGAGCAGAAACGCGAGCTTGTTGCTTCCCAAGAATATGAAAAAGCCGCGTATATCAGAGACCACATAAATTTGCTGCGCTCAAGAATCGACGATTTAAACCGCAAGTGGAAATCTTCTGACGCTGCAAAAAAACGCCGTGTCTGCGCAGAAGATGTCTGCAAGATTATAAGTGAAATTTCTGGAATCGATGTTTCAAAGCTAGACGAGGGAAAATCTGGGCGGCTTTTGAATATGGAAAAAATTCTGCATGAAGAAGTTGTTGGACAAGACGAAGCGGTTGCTTCAATTTGCAGCGCAGTCCGCAGAAGCAAAGCAGGCATTTCTTCACACAAGCGGCCTGTAGGTTCTTTTATTTTTCTTGGTCCTACCGGCGTTGGAAAAACTCAGCTTGCAAAGTCGCTTGCAAAATTTCTTTTTGGAACGGAAGAAGCTTTGATTCGTGTGGACATGAGCGACTACATGGAAAAGCAAAACGCATCTCGTCTTGTTGGCGCGCCTCCGGGATACATTGGCTATGAAGAAGGCGGATTGCTTACAGAGCAAGTTCGGCAGCATCCATATTCAGTTGTGCTTCTTGATGAAATTGAAAAGGCTCACCACGACATTTACAATCTTTTGCTTCAGCTTCTTGAAGAAGGCGAATTAAAGGATAACCTTGGTCATACCGTGAGCTTCAAAAACACGGTTATCATTATGACCAGCAATGCCGGCGCAAGAGAAATTACCGCGGAAAGCAGAATGGGATTTTCCACAGCAAAAGAAGGAATTATTCCATACAACGAAATAAAATCCAGCGCAATGGAAGAGCTCAAAAAAATCATGTCGCCAGAATTGCTTAACCGAATTGACGATGTGATAGTTTTCGATGCGCTTTCAAAAAAACAGATTGCGTCTATACTTGAAATTCAAATTAAAGAACTTGAAGACCGTCTTGCTGAAAAATCAATTTCACTTGCGCTAAAACCCAAAGCCAAAGAATATCTTGTTGAGCATGGCTATGAACCTTCAATGGGAGCGCGCCCGATGCGCCGTCTGCTTCAAAAGGAAATTGAAGATCCGCTTGCAAATCTTCTTTTGCAAAATGAAAATGCGGAAGGCGAAACCGTTTCCGTGGATTGCGTTGATGGAATTATTTCGCTAAAACTCAGCAAGAAAAAAAGAACAGCTTCTGCAAAGAAAAAACAAGAACTTTCAGCGCAGGAAGCAAATCAACTTTCATAAAAAAAACGAGGAAAAAATGTTTTCAGATTTTGGAAAAAAACTTACGGGAGAGTCTGGAATTTTACAATTGATGGAAGACTTGGGTGCGCCTCTTCCTGAAGGAAAAAAACTTTGCGCGCTTGGAGGAGGAAATCCTGCGCAGATTCCAGAACTTGAAAAAATGTACCGCGCCGAAATGGAACGCATAATGAAAGACGGACGTGCGTTTGAAGACTTGATTGGAAAATATGACGGTCCGCAGGGAAAAAATGCGTTTATAAATTCTGTTGCAACTTTTTTTTCAAAGAACTTCGGATGGAATGTAAAGCCAGAAAATATCGCTGTGTGCAACGGAAGCCAGAGCGCGTGCTTTTATCTTTTCAATCTTCTTTCTGGAACTTTCACTTCACCAGATGGAAAAAAATCTAAAAAGAAAATTCTGTTTCCGCTTGTGCCGGAATACGTAGGCTATGCGGATCAGGGAATTGAAAATGAAACTTTTGAAAGCATTCCTTCACGCTTTGAAGAATACAGCGACAACACTTTTAAATATTTTGTTGATTTTGAAAAACTTGAAGCGCGTCTTAACAAGGACGATAGCATTGCCGCCCTTTGCGTAAGCCGTCCCACAAATCCAACCGGCAACGTTCTTACTGATGAAGAAATTACGCGGATGTCTGCCCTTGCGCAAAAACATTCTATTCCGCTGATTATTGACAATGCTTATGGACTGCCTTGGCCGCACATAATTTTCAATGACGCAAAACCTTTCTGGAACGAAAATGTAATTCTTAGCATGAGCCTTTCAAAAATAGGACTTCCAAGTTTGCGCACCGGAATTATAATTGCAAAAAAAGAAATTGTTACAGCTCTTTCAAATTTGAATTCTATAATTGCGCTTGCTTCGGGAAGTCTTGGTCAGGCGATTGCTTCTAATCTTATTGAAAGCGGAAAACTGATTGAAGCCGCTTCAAACTTTGTGCGTCCGTATTACGAAAAGAAAAATAAATTTGCCCAGAACCTTGTGCATAAATATTTTGCAGGAACTGATTACGCTATTCATAAAGGTGAAGGCTCAATTTTCCTGTGGATTTTAATGCGCAACTTAAAAATCACAACGAAGGAACTTTACAAAAAACTCAAGGAGCAGGGCGTTGTCGTTGTCCCGGGCGAATATTTTTTCTTCGGAAATGGAGGTGCATTCAAAAATCATCCGCATTATTCAAAGTGCATAAGAATAAATTATGCGCGCCCCGATGACGAGCTTGAAGACGGAATCAGAATCATTGCAGAAACTTACAAGGCAAATTCTTAGAAGGCTGATAAGTGAAAAAATTACTACTTCGCCTTTCTATATATTTTGCCGGGCTTTTTGTTATGACAATCGGCATTGCTCTTTCTGTAAAATCAAATCTCGGAGTTTCTCCTGTCAGCTCGATTCCGTACACAATGACGCGCGTCTGGGGAATTGAAATGGGAAACGCAACGATAATTTTTCACTGCGCCTTAGTTCTTATTCAGCTTTTGATTTTACGGAAAAATTTTTCACCTCTCATTCTTTTGCAAATTCCCGTTGGAATTGTTTTTGGAAAATTTACAACACTTTGTAATTTTCTTGCTGATTTTTTTCCGTCTCCTGAATTTTTTCTTTTTCGCCTTGCATTGTCTTTGCTAAGCTGTGTCTTTGTCGCAATCGGAATTTTCTTTTATGTTCCTGCAAATATTGTTTCGCTCGCAGGAGAAGGCTGCATGGGCGTAGTTTCAAGAGTTGCAAAAATTGAATTTGCAAAAGTGAAAATTGCATTTGACTGCCTGATGGTTTTGGTTTCAGTTGCGACTTGTCTTTTTGCTTTGCATAACTTTGGCAGTGTCGGCATTGGGACTGTAATCGCTGCTGTCTTAGTCGGCTTGATTCTCGGATTTATCACCAAAAAATTTGCAAAAGTCAAAGAAAGAGTTTTTGGCTTTTAAATTTGAAAGGGGAAAATTTTTCCTCTTTCAACTTGCAATTTCCTTATTCATTCTCCATAGCTTTTGCAAAGTCGATTACGCATTCATCTCTTCTGTTTTCTTTGCATTCAGCATAGCCTACGCCAGCTAAATTGTATTTTTTGTTCATAATATTTTTTCTGTGCCCGCGAGAATCTACTCCGTCATCAATTAAAAATTTTACAACTGTATTTCTTGCTGTGTCCACGCAATAAAATATATTTTCAGCTGTTGCCATGAATATGCCGTAGTTTTGTATTCTTTCAAATGGTGTCGAGCCGTCAACTCCTGTGTGTCCAAGCTGGTCAGTTACTACTTGACTTTCTGCGTGATCTCTTGCAGCTTGCGTAAGTTCTTTTGATGGTTTAAGCGGTGGGCGCGGGCTTTGATTGTGCATATATTCTATGCATTCTTTTACAGCCGCAGGACCTTCTTGTGTGCGTGTTGTCCTGTTGTATGGACCTGCCGCCGACATTCTTTTTTCTATATAATTATATCCATCGAAATTTTCTAGCCTTGGAACAATATATAAATCAGCGTATTGCTTTGGATTTGTTCTTGCCTTGTTCATTTCCAAAATTACGTTTTTTTCAAAATCGTCCAGGTAATCAACATTTCTTGCGGTGTCTAGTAATTTAATGTTCCACAAAGACGTTTTGCTTTTTGCTTTGGAGTTTGCAGTGCTACTAGGATTTTGCTTGTTTTTGACATTGCCTTGCGTTTTTTGCTGCGGTCTTTTTTTGCTGTTTGAAGGGGTTGCAGTTTTTCTTGTGGTAGAAGTTGAATTTGCTGGCTTCCTTTTTTTCGTAGAAGAAGACTGGCAAAATAAAAATGCAGAAATAAAAATTGTAAATAAAACAAAAAGAATACGCTTCTTCATAATTCACCTCGATTGTAATTTTTTAATTAGCTTTATGCTGCAACGCTGCTGATTTTATTCTTACGCTGAATGCCGGCACTTCTTTTGTTTCAAACGTTTTTGGGTATCTTGCAATTTCTGCGCGGAGTTTTGTTCCAAACGGAAGTTTTGCGCCCATTTTGTATTCAATTGATTTTCCGAGCTGAGCAACAAGCGCCCATCCATCATCGTCTTTTCGGCAGTTGGAAATTCCTTCTATGATGAGTTTTTCAGGCAAAACAAAATTGTGAGCTGCCATTTCAAATGCGCTTCTTGCATTTTGTTTGTAGTGAACTTGAAATCCTTGTTCCGGCGCATCTATTTTTGTAAAGATTGATTTTATCTGCTGAGAAACGCGCTCGTCAAGAAGACTTGAAATGCTGATTGCCTTGTCTGCGGTTTCAAGCAAATTCTGTGAAGCCCTTGTAATGGAAACTGGCGTTTTAAAATCGTAGTAGATAACAAACACGCGCACGCCTTCCGCTTTAAGTCCTGAAACAAGAACTGAAAGATCCCCGTCGCCTGCGTAAAGAACAAGTGTGTCGAACCGTTCATCGCGGCTTTTGGTGTAGAATTCTTTTGCCGTATTGAAAACAATTGTTGTGTCCACAGCGTCTTCTTTTAATGTTGGAAGCCTGCCATTTGAATTTTCCTGCGAGCGCAAGTTGAATGTGTTGCGCTGAAATCCGGCTTCGTCCAGTGCTCTGTAAAATTTTTGGTTTTCACGGTCGAATTCCGTGTTCGTTCCCATGAACACTTTTTTGTCCGAGAACACGCATCGTTTGCCAGTTTCCGCTTCAATAAGAGAAGCCGTGTATTCTGTAAGAGCTGCAAAATTTATTGAATAGTAATTTCCGTCAATTCCGTCTTGCGCCAAATGTGAAAAGCCTTTTCTTGTATAATTTCCGTCTATAACAAAACAGGCTCTTGCGATGTCTTCCATATATCCTCCGTATATTTTTATTTTATGTATATTAGCCTTTCAAAAACCAGATGTGTTTTGAAACTAGCTTTTTATACATTGAAGATTTTCCTTCCCTGATTTGCATATTTTTTGCAATGTTTATATATAGAATATAAAAAAGTTCTCTGGAGTTTGCAAGAGTTTCAAAGAAAATAAGCTGAAAAAAAGGGATGTTCCGTAAGTATCTTTTATGTCATTTTCGGGCTTGACCCGAAAATCTAAATGCATATATTACAATCATTTAGAGATTGTCGTATCAAGTACGACAATGACTTTTAGAACTTATTGAATATCCCCTTTTAAAGACAGACTATTTTGTTTTTATAAATCCTGCAATTGCAATAATCCAGCCGGCAATTATCATGTAGAATCCAAATGTTGCGTGCTTTAAAAATTCTTTTCCAATAAGACGTGAAAGCGCGCTGTTGTTCATCTGCACTACAAGAATTATTCCTCCCAGAATGCTTGCTGCAAGGGCAATCAGTTTAAAGAGTTTTGCATTTTTTATTTTGACAAAGCAAAGAACTGCGCCCGCCACAGCTCCGATGAAAATCAAAAGAATTCCTGCGCTTATTACAGAAGAATCTTTTGAAATAAGATCGAATCCGTTTGCTGTCTGCCCAAGAGCCTTGAACAGCGGACACAAAAATCCAATGGCGCAAATTGCCATTCCTACCAAATAAAGATGCTGAATAATTCCAACATTCTTCTTTCCCATAATTTTCCTCCTACTTATGGATTTTGTAAGTGATTAAAATGCTGACTGCATAGTTGCAATTTCGTCATGCAATGATTTTTCTACAAAGCTATTCAAGGACATGTTTAGTTTTTTTGCGGCGATAGCAACTTGACTGTGAAAGAAAGGTGTAAGTCTTACATTGAACTTTCCTGAATACGGTTTTTCTGGCTCAATGCCATCTTCTTTGCACCACTCAAGATAATCATCAACAGAAGCATGAAATTCATTTTCAACTTCATCTACAGTTGTGCCTTGAAATGTAATTACAGTCCGAGTATTTATAACTTCTCCTGAAAAAATGCGGGCTTCATCATCATATTCTACGATTCCAACAAAGCCTTTATAATTCATCATTTTTAACTCCTGCATTATATAAAAATCTGCGCATTGATTTTATTGCGCCTCTATCTGTTACTTTTTCTGGATGAGGACGATGGAATACAGCTCTTTCTCCATTCAGTTCTATGCGAACTCTTGAGCCGTTTCCTTCTGATATATTCGCTCCTAATGATTTAAGCAAGTTTTCAATTTCTTTCCATTCAATATTAGGTTGAATTGGATTCTTGAAGATTAAATTATAAATCCTCTTTTGCTTTGAGTTCATAAATAAATGATACTATAAAATGGTACTAATCGCAAACGATTTTTATGACAACTTAGACAGTTGAAGTGAAAAAAAATGCCAGCCTACAAACTGTATTGTTATAAGCTGGCTGTAAATTTAAAATCTAATTTTTAAAATTTTTCTAGTTTGTACTTGCGGCTTCCAAGTCCGATTTTTTCACCGTGAATTAGCGACATATCCCAGACTGATTCAGGTGTGGAATCTTTCCAAAGGTCTTTTGTTGGCTTGAGTCCTTTTTTTATGTTGTCTGCGATTTGCGAGTTTTCAAATCTTGCGGCTTGACAGCATAAGTCTGAGCAGGCTTGATCCAGCGCAACCGGGTCAAAGCTTGCCGCCATTCCAAGGTTTGGAATAAGAGGCGCGTCATTGAAAGCGTGGCAGTCGCACCAAGGGCTTACATCGCGGATTATGTTTATATGGAAGCAAGGTCTTCCGTAGCACACTGCCTGAGTGTATTCAGCCATTTTGCAGTCAAGGTCTTCGTTTGCGTTCCAGTTCGGATTATAGATTGCGTCAAAGTTGCAGGCGCCAATGCATCTTCCGCAGCCTTTGCAAAGCTCTTGGTTTATAAAGGCTTTTTTGTTTTCGTAAGTGATTGCGTCAGAACCGCATTCTTTTGCGCACAAACGGCAGCCTTTGCAGGCTTCCTGATTTACCTGCGGCTTGCCTGTGTTGTGCTGATCCATTTTTCCAGCGCGGCTTCCGCAGCCCATTCCTATATTTTTTATTGCTCCGCCGAATCCAGTTGCTTCGTGTCCTTTAAAATGCGAAAGGCTTATAAAAATATCGGCGTCCATTACGGCTCTTCCGATGTGGGCGACTTTGCAGTATTCTCCGTTTACAATAGGAACGTCCACTTCATCTGTGCCTTTCAGTCCGTCTCCGATTATTATCTGGCAGCCAGTTGTCGCCGGAGAAAATCCGTGCTTTTGCGCGCAGTCAAGATGGTCAAGGGCATTTTTTCTGTAGCCCGGATACAAAGTGTTGCAGTCCGTAAGAAATGGTTTTCCGCCAAGTTCCTTTACAAGCTCTGCAACGGCTCTTGCGTAATCCGGGCGCAGGAATGAAAGGTTTCCGTCCTCTCCGAAGTGAAGCTTTATAGCGGTGAATTTTCCGTGGAAATCAATTTGCTCAATTCCGGCTTTTTTGCAGAGTTTTTTCAGCTTTGCTTCTATTCCGCCGTCCTGAGTTACACGGAAATCTGTAAAAAAAACTTTTGATTCTTTTTCCATAATTTTCCTCGCTTTTGTTTGTGTGTTGTATGTGGTTTTGAAAATGCGCTGTTTTTATTAAGAAGTGAAATTCTCCTTATCTGATTTTAAAGAATATTCCGAGCATTGCAACAGTTATCAAAAGCTGAATTATCATAAACTTGATGAGCACTTGTGTTGGCGACCAGCCTTTGTTTTTTCTCATGTGGTCATGCAGAGGAAATCTTACTGTTTCAAAAATCGAAATATGAAAGAATCTTTTGAGCGCGACCTTTAAAAGTCCTACGCCGCCGTTTACAAAAATAATTGAAGATGTTGCAAGAAATAAAAATGGGTTTCCGCTTACCATTACGCATACGCCGATAAAAAATCCCAGCGCGCGTGAACCTGCGTCTCCCATTAGAACTGAGCTTGGAAACGCATTGTGCCATAAGTATCCCATAAGAACTCCGGCAAGACAGAATGTTATTATTGCCCAGGAAGCTCCGTCTTTTAAATGCGGAACAAGAAGATAAGTTGAAATGTCAACATGGCCAAGCACGATATAAAAAAGCGCGCCCATTGTCAAAAGCGCAATCAAAACTAAAGTTGAGCTTAATCCGTCTACTCCGTCTGTGCAGTTTGTTGTGTTCACAGACATCCAAAGCATGATTACAGTTATAACAACATAAAGCCAGCACGGAATATGAATCGTAGTTGAAAAGAAAGGAAACCAGAATCTAAGCCTTCCGTCTGGAGAAGTCTGCGAAAGGTAATGCATTAAAAGAACTGCCGCCGCCACAGCAATCACAAAATCCAAAAAAGCCTTTCTGTATTCTCCCCAGCCTTTTAAGCTTCTGTCGTCCAAAAATCCTGTAAGCATCATAAGCCAAGTAAGAACGAGAATTCCAGACTGAAGATAATCCAGCGGAACAATTATAAAGCAGAGTATTACAAAGATTGTTATAAACACAACGCCGGAACCTGTTGGTTTTCCTTTTGCGGCTTCCTTTGTCAGGGTGAATTCTCTTCCTCTGTCGCTTGGAAGATATTTGTAGAATTTTGGAATTAATACTTTGGAAAGAAAAAATCCTGTGTAAAGCGCGAGCGCAATCAGAACTGTATATGACTGAAAAAGCCTAGCCGGTCCCCAAAAGTTTTTTAGCAAGCCGCCAAGATAGTAAATCAAAGTAAGACCCCTTTCGTTATAATTTTATAACTATATCATAAAATCAGCCAGCGTTCAATGTGTGCTGTTTTGTTCAATTTACGCCGCGGCAATTATGGTATGTTGATTTTTACTCGGAATATTTTTATAATTTGAAAAGTATCATTGTTTACTGTCATTGTCGGGGTGACCCTGCGATGTTTCTGAAAGAAACTCGGTTGATAATCTATTGTAATTTTGCAGCAGATTCCTGTGTCGTTGTACAGGAATGACAGTTTGAAATAAGTCGGATTTTTTTTCTTGCTGGGAGAGTGAAGGGAGTTTTCTGTGCCGGTTGAGGACGAAGAATTTTTTGCTGAAAATATTGAAAGTGTCAACAGGCTTACAACTGGCATTTTGCTGCTTGGAAATGTCCTTGCGCCTCTTTTTATTGTTATCAGCAAGATTGGCATTTTTGAAATTTCCTATTCATATTCAGTTACGCTTGGAATCGTCATAGCTTTATTTTCTATTATTCAGAGCATTTTTGTCTATGTTTTCCGCTGGCACAGAATTCCTATGGTTTTCGGGCTTTGCGTTATGGCGGCGATTTTGGCGTATATGGGAACAAACGGGCATATCGGAATAAATATTTCCTACGCGCTTGTAGTTTTTCTTAGCTGCCTTTATTACAATGCCGTGCTTACAAGATGCATTGCGCTTGTCTGCTACGTTTTTATGATTATTTCGATTTATTTCCGCGCGAAAATTATGTGCGTCAGTTTTAACACAACTGAAAGTTTTTACTTTTTTTCACAGAGCGCCGGATTTACAATTGAATTTGTTTTTTCCTACATCATAGCGGTTGCGCTTTCCAAAAGAAGCCATTCCACTCTTAGCCGCGCGCTTACAAAGGCTTTTCAACTGAAAGACACTCAGATGAAAATTATGGAATTTATTCCGAGGATGCTTGAAAGCCACGAGCTTTTTACAGGCCACCATGTTCGCCATACTGTAAAATATGTGGAGCTTATTTCTAGGGAGCTTGTGAAGGAAGGGCATTACAAGGAAATTCTGACGGAACAGGCAATTTCCGTTTATTCCGCCGCGGCAAACTTGCACGACATTGGCAAAGTTCACATTCCAGACAGCATTCTTAACAAGCCCGGAAAATATACTTATGAAGAATTTCAGATGATGAAAGCTCATCCTGCTGAAGGAAAAAGGCTTGTGCAGCTTTTGCCTATGATAAACAGAGGCTGGTTCAACATGATTGCGGAACAGATGGCTTATTGCCACCACGAAAAATACGACGGAAGCGGCTATCCGAACGGACTTTCAGGAAATGAAATTCCTCTTTGCGCCCGAATAATGGCTGCTGCCGATGTTCTTGATGCCCTTTTAAGCTGGAGACCTTATAAAAAGCCGTTTTCTATTGAGCGCACAATTGAAATTTTCAAGGAATCAAGCGGAAGCCACTTTGAGCCTTGCATTGTAGATGCCGTTATAAACATTGCTCCTGTTATCGAAGAAGTTTCAAAGTCGTTCCGCAAGCAGGAAATTGAAGACGAGCAGAAAGAATACGACTGGAGAGTTCAGCTTGTTGAAGGCCGTGAAAAGAGCAAGTAAAAAACAGATTAACAAGTTTGCTGATTATCGGGCAGCGACCCGGTAATCCATTTTGCTTTTAGACGATGGAATTTTTATGGAATGTAAAATAAGGAATGCATTTATACTTTTTTTCATTTCAACTTCTATTCTCGTTTTTACTTTTATTTTTTCTGAGTATAGATATTATAAGACCATCCTTTTTTATGAATATAATTTTAAAAACGAATCAGCAATAAACCAAGCTTTTTTTATGCTTGGATTTCAGTATAAACAAAATTTTGATGAGTGTCCTGAAAAAAGAACTTTTACAGACAAACTAGAAATTCAGTGTTATCCAAAAAATGCAAAGAATTATATAATTTTATATTATAAGTCAAAAATAGCTAATCGTATGATAAAATTAATACTAAATAATAAATCTGATGTAAAAACATTTAGAGGATATTTTCCAGATGATTTCTACAAACAAAATTTTTCTGAAATATTTGAATGGCCCTTAAAAGATCGAAAGATTTACTTGGCAGAATTTGGCAATATAAAAAAAATTTGTATTGAAGGGATTTAAGAACAAAGAATTCGTCAATCATAAGCCCGCACTGGGAAGATACAAACGGCAAGGCAATAACAAAAGCTCTGGTCGGCGATGAGGTGTATATTTGCGCCGATACAGAAAACATCGCAGACGGCGTAGGCGCAAAAATCAGGATTGTAGAGAAAGACGACGACGGAAACGATGATTTTGTCGCAGAACTGAACACGTCTGTACAGAAAGGAAAAATCCGCTGCAAGTGGAAAGTCGTCTACATGGCAGATGACGACGACACAGACAGCCAGCAGGAGATGGAAGAAAAAGGCTATACCCTGCCCGAATATGCGTTCACTGTAGAGTGCGATGGCGCTAAGAGCGAGGAATCAGGACAGCTGGATGTAAGGGGATGGATAAAATTTTCTTTTGGTGAAAAAGAAGCTGAAATGTTAAAAAATTGCACATTTTTTCTTTATTCAGATTATGATAATTGGAAAAGCAATGATGTGAAACTTTCAAATGGAAAGATTTCGTTTAAGGAAATTCCGATTTTTTTCAAACAAACTGACTGCAAATTAGGACTAAAAATATGAGCAAAGAAAAATTAAAAAATTTAAAATATATGCATGATTGGTATGTAAGGGCAGCTGATTGCACGAAAATAATGACAGGAGGAAATTCCACAGCTGCGGAACTGCTTAAATACTACCTTGACCCTAAAAATCAAAGTCATGATCATTATATATTGGCGCACTGTCAAAATGATATTGAGTATCAGGATGGCAATCATTTTGGTAAAAAAATCAATACAAATGCGGGAACTTATGTTTTAGATGATAATTATCTTGCTAAAGTAAAAGAAGTAACTGAGTATAATACTGATATGGAAAAAAGAAAAAAAAAGTTCTTAAGCGAAGAAAAAAATCTTACAGGTATTATAAAGAAAATTCAAAGCAATGGTGTTCTGCAAAACGAATATAAATTATATTGGTATTCCACTATCGGATTAAGTGAAACTCTAAAAAATAGCTTGTTAGAAAAGGCATGGAATTTTGATCCAAGCAAAGATAAACTTACAGCGG
The DNA here is from genome assembly GCA_963654755.1 of Desulfovibrionaceae bacterium. GTDB lineage: Bacteria > Spirochaetota > Spirochaetia > Treponematales > Treponemataceae > Treponema_D. The sequence continues at coordinate 5,663 of CAVKBG010000032.1, read as the reverse complement.
AAGAACAAAATCAGCTCGATGTTTATGCAGGCTTGAACACTTTCATTATAAGAAGCGATGTAATAGTTGAAGTTAATAACATTAAGCTCAAGACAGATTGCAATGGATTAAAATTTGAAAGCGTCAACAGGTTCAACATAGAAAGTATAAATGTATCAATAAAGTCATGGAAGAACACTATTTTCGATTATTATGATTTTAACGGAAATATCGGATTTTTCTTGTTAAATCCTGATTATGGAAATAAAGAAGGGGTATATCCAAATAAAGTAAAACTAACGCCTTTAGATGTTAGGCATAATCTTTTGGTAAACATGACTAAAGAAATTCCACCTTTGGCACGTGAGTTTTATATTTATAAGGAATTCTATGAAAACAATCAAAATTTGCTTGTTAAGAACTATGGCATAAAATGGAGAGAGGCATGAAAAGAAAGCAAATTCTGTTTATTCTAGCTGCAATCTTTATTGCTGTCTCAACTTCAAGAGCATCGCAAAGAGATAGAATGCAAAAAATAGTTGATGTTGCTCTTGGAAAATACCATACGCTATGCTTGTTTGAGGATGGCAGAATTCTTTCATTTGGAAACAATGAAAACGGAGAACTTGGTCTAGGTGAGTTTTTTTTAGGAGAAAGATACATTTCTCCTTTTTATATACAAGTCCCAATAAAGTTTGTGTCAATAGCATCTGGTTATTTCCACAGCCTTGCAGTTTCAGAAGATGGAACTTTATGGGGTTGGGGAGACAATAGTAGCTGTCAATTAATAAATTCAGAACGTAATTTTTCTAAATCATGTATTGAATCTGAATATAACATTCCAGTCATAATAGACAGTGGAAAAGACTGGAGAAAGGTATTTGCAGACGGGTTCGATTCGTTTGGACTAAAGAAGGACGGCACTCTATGGAGAATTTCAGATATGTATCAAATAGAAAACCCAAAAGGTCATAAATGGAAAAATATAATCGTTCAGGCAGATGGCGGCGGAGATGACTACAAATTGTATGTAATACTGGAAGACAAAAAAGGTGAAATATTTACATACGGGACATGCAATGAAGAAAAGGATACGCTTTCCTGTTTTTCGGTATGGAGAAGTGAAAAAGGTGACTCGAAGATTCTTTTGCCTCTTGAAATACCTCCGGAAACTTCAGATTTATGGATGAGTGATTTTTCTGGTGTATTTAGAAAGAGAAATGAAATTCATATTTGGGGTATGACTGTAACATATGAAAATGAAATAAAGAAAAAATTTAAATCTATATTTTCAGATATTAGAAAATCCGAAGAGATCTTTGCAGACTGGATGCTTAATAGTAAAAAGATGGTAAAAATAAAAAAATCTAAAAAAATAATATCAGGAAATTTTATGTGGAGTTTTGCTTGTATAGGCGGTACAGAATTCAATTATTCCTATACTGCATGTCTTCAAAATGACGGAAAATTGATTGTCTGGTCAAATGGCAAGACTTATACTAGTGATTCTCTTAAAATACGGGATATCTGGGGAAACAATGGAATTTTTGCTCAAGCGGAAGATGGCAAAATTTATGTAACGGGCTACAACTTATTTAACAGATTGGGAGTTGACAAATCTCAAGAAGAGTTCCTTTTTCTTGAACTGTTTGATTTTTAATGAAATATAAGGTTGAGCAGCTCTGCTCCGGGAGCTTCACAGACGAGAATGACGCCATGGAGGTTGCGCGGAGCGTTCTTCTGGGCAGGTCGATGCAGTTCCACCCTGCCCGAATACGCGTTCACTGTAGAATGTAGTGGTGTTGAAAGCGAGGAGTCTGGGCAACTAGATGTTATGGGATGGATTAAGACACAATTTATTAATAAATATAATAAAAAACTTTAAGGAACATGAATTATGAAATAAGAGCTTCTAATGGTAGTCTAATCAAAGGCAAAACAGATAAAAACGTTTTTATTGAATTAGATAACTGAAATGAAATTGCAAATCAAATTGACAAGAAGGTTGATGCGTCAATTCAATTATGTGTTCATGCTGATGCCAAATACTAAAGGATATTCTGGAATATCTTTATTTTACATAGCAGGAAAAGATCGTAGTAAAAAAATAGCAGAATATTTTCAAAAAAAATTAAACAGTGTTAACTTATTGACTCGTATAAAACCAGATACGGAAGAAAGTAGAAAAATAATGTATAATAGGGAAAAGGATTTGTCTAAGCATCTTTCCTTATTTTTAAAGTCTTTTAACAAAGACAGACCTAATTGGACTTGATAAATGAGAAAAATACTTTTATTTCTTTTATTCTTCACTTATAGTAACCACTTATATTCTAAAGGGATTACTGTAAAAGGCTACCCAACCAGTGTTCAAATAAATGATAATAAAACCTTGACACTAATGGTAAATGATGATTATGAATTTTCATTCTTCTGTATTGCTTATGATGGAAAAATTAGAATAAATCGATTAACAGGTCTCACAAAAAAAGATGTTGTAGATAATTCATCAGATTTAAATAATAAGTTTGCTCAAATATGCAGTGAAGACAATCAAATGCTTCTGGAAATAAAAAAAGAAAAAGAAAAACAGCAGAACCGTATATCAAAAAAAAGAGGTCTTGATGTTTCCTTATATGTGTATGTTTGTTATTATAAAAAAATTGATAACAGAACTATTTGTATATTGAATATTGAAGACGGAGACTATGTTTATGACAGCGTAAAAATAACAATAAACAATGGTGAAACAAAAATAAAAAGTATAAAAAAAGGTATGATTGTTTGCTGCTGTGACATGGAGTATAATAAGAGCATTCTTGTTTCTTATAATTTTAATAAAGATAAAACATATATTTCAATTTTGAATTAGATGATGATATAAGCAAATACGGAAAATCGGTTTACTGTCACGGAAACACGGTCTACGTAAAGACTGAGATAACATCGACAGACGATGACGTGGTTCCTGAATGGGGAAAGTCCCTGATTTCCGCAAGAACAAAGACAGACCTTGCCGCACAGCTCTCCGCGGTGACAGCGACCGGCTGGGACATGAAGAAATGCGGAGGCTTCACGGCGACCGCAACTATGAAGGATTTGCCTCTGAAAATCGGCGGAGAATACAGCTGGGAGGACAATGCAAAAGGCTATGATTTCCACAAGGTTGAGCAGCTCTGCTCCGGGAGCTTCACAGACGAGAAGGACGCCATGGAGGTGGCAAGGAGTGTTCTTTTAGGCAGGTCACTGCAGTTCCAGAGCTGCGACGCAAGGACAGAGGGCGACAGCCGCATAAGGCCGGGCAACAGGCTCACGGTGAAGTATCTTGGAAAGCAGAGCGACGGCGAGTACCTTGTCTACTCAGTGGAGCACAGCTTCAGCGTTCAGGACGGATACTTCACAACATGCCATCTGAGAAGAAACTTCTGCGGAGTGGGCAATAAAAACAGAAGCATAAGTGAAATCGACAGGGAGCGGATAGACAGCCAGGGCGCAAAATCAGAGAAAAGCGCAACCTCATCAGGCAGCGGAAGTCAGACAGAAACGCAGAATAATTCAGAAAATACATCTACTGAAAAGAATTCTCAGACTTCATTAGAGGAAAATTCTCAGACAGATAACAATAATCCAATTGTAGCGGATAATAATGAAGAAATATTATATGATTTTGGAAAAGTAAATGAAATGTACCGAAATTGGAATCAGCAGGATGCTGGTTGGAAAGCATTATTATTATCAAATGATGAGAATGATACTATGAGTTTACATGGCTGTAAGATAGTTGCGGCTGCAAAACTAGTTTGTTCAGTATCAAATAATAGCGAATTTTCTCCTAAGCGTTTTGTTGATAAAAATGATAGAATTATTGATAAAAATGGAAATCTATCACAAACTGAAATAATGACCGCCATAAAAAAGGCAAATCCAAATATTGTTGTGAAGGCGGACTATTTTGAAAAGCAACTAAATGAATCTACATTGAAAAGATTAAAAAAAGATTCTGAATATGAACATTATATCCTTGGCCGAGCAAATATTGGAGGTGGACTTGGGCAACATTGGGTAGTTATAGAAGATTATAAAGTTCTTCCGAATGGAACGATAGAGTACAAAATTGTGCCGTCAAGCAAAAATGATTCTGGAAGAGTATTTACATCAGATCCGAAATTTGCAACGGATAAGAAAAAAGCCTGTATCAATAAAATTGAAGTATATTCAATAAAAAGAAATTAAATCCGAAGGAGTATTATTATGAGAAAAACAAAGAAAATTATAGCTTTGATTTGTGCAATTTTTATATGCCACATGGCATTTTCAAATCCGAAACTGTCTGCTGACCAAAAAAAAATGGGAAACCTGCTTGTTCGTATAAATCAAAATTTTATGCTTTCGGAACCATGTTTGGCATTTAATCCAAACATAAAAAAAGTATATGTAACAACGATAACATATTCAGATATAAAAAATGGTGTTGTAGATTTTGGCGATTGGGACGCACTGGCAACTTCCACCATCTATACCTTTAATAAAAATTTAATAGACTTAACAGAATCTGTGGTTTTTTATAACGAAGAAATAGAACAAAAAACATGGTATAAACTTGTAACTGAAGACGACAAAATGAAGGTCGGTGAACTTATTAATTGTTATGATGAAAATGGGCAATTGCATCCGGACTGGGGAGTATACTGGACCTATAAGTTTGAAGATAATTTTGTGAAAATTTTAGAAGGAAAAATATATGGAAAAAATGAAATAATGAAAACTGAAAAAGGCTATGACGTATTTTTGTATGGTTCAAATGGAAGAAAGAAGAATCTGGTTTTAATCAATGAAAATAAAAAGCAAATAATAGAAGAAGTTGGAGATAATACGGCTTGGTGGCAATATGAAAAAGGCATCCTTATTGCAGAGCATAACGGCTACAACACTTATCGGTATACTGTTACAGAGGGAACCGGCAAATATCAAAAAAAAGAAGGCGAAGAGTTTAAAACAATAGCAACTCTTGTGCGTAAAGTAGACAGAAACGGGTATTTAACATATCAAAGAATTGAATATCCAAATGGAAAAGGCCAGGAAATTTATATAGGTGAAAAAATGCCTGATGTTTCAAGACTAGTAAATAAACTTGATGATAAATAAAAGGAATAAATTTCGATTCTGCAATAGCATTATGGGCTGTTGATGTTTTCTGGCGACGGCGAGTACCTTGTCTACTCAGTGGAGCACAGTCTTAGCGTTCAGGACGGATACTTCACAACGTGCCATCTGAGAAGGAACTTCTGCGGAGTGGGCAACAGGAGCGGAAGCATCAGCGCAATCGACAGGGAGCGGATAGACAGCCAGGGCGAAGAATCAAAGAAAAGTGAGACCTCGTCAGACAGCGGAAATCAGACAGAAACGCAGAACAGCACAGAAGAAACAAACGAAGAGAAAAAGAACCCGAAAATCTCAAACACACGCTGGGAAGATACAAACGGCAAGGCAATAACAAAAGCCCTGGTCGGCGATGAAGTTTTTCTTTGCGCCAATGTAACTGACATCGCAGACGGCGCAAGCGTAAAAATCAGGATTGTAGAGAAAGACGACGACGGCAATGATGATTTTGTTACAGAGCTGAGCACGTCTGTACAGGAAGGAAAAATCCGCTGCAAATGGAAAGTCGTCTACACAGAGGACAA
>CAVKBG010000031.1:0-31713 GCA_963654755.1 Desulfovibrionaceae bacterium | reverse complement strand
CGATAAGCTCATCATTATTGGAATCCCATGCTTCCGCCTCAACGGTATAGTCGCCGGCTTCAAGCTCCGTGAACTCTATTGAAGCCCCCCCCGTTGACTCCTGCTCATGTGTTTCATTTTCGCCGATTACACGCACAACAAACTTGTCGGCATTTTCCTTGCTGTAAACATAGCGTCCGCCCGGCAAGACAACACGGATTGAGCCGCCCTTTTCAGAGCCGCCGCTCATGTTCATGCAGGACGCAATCACAAATAAAAACGCAAATAAAGCTGGAACAATAAATTTCTTCATAAAAGACCTCCAATAAATTGATTGCTGACCGAGTTTCTTTCAGAAACATCGCGTGTCAAGCACGGCAATGACAGTTTTCCCAACATTTTAATGTCATTCCTGTACAACGACACAGTGTCATTATCGGGCTTGACCCGATAATCTAATTTCCTTTTTTAACAATAATCTATTTTACATTATACTGAATAAATTCTAAAAAACAACTTTTTGATGAAAAAATCGTTAGATTTTTATAATCCGTGTGGCAAAACATTCTTAAAAAAATATTGCAAAATTTAACTTTTTCCTGTTGACATTTTTTTTCATAAACTATAATATATTGAACATAAGCAATGCGGCAGTCGTATAACGGCTTATTACCCCAGCCTTCCAAGCTGGAGACGAGGGTTCGACTCCCTTCTGCCGCTCTCGGACCTTAGGTTTTTCTAAGGTCTTTTTTTTTGCCTATTTAACTTGGATTTCTATTTTTTATAAACTGTCATCGCCGTGCTTGACACGGCGATCCAATGCAAATTTTCATAGATTATCGGGTCAAGCCCGATAATGACAGTAAAACATAAAATCTGAAATCTTGCTTATTTTTGGAGGAAAGAATGAAAATAGCAGTAGCAGGAACAGGATACGTAGGACTTTCAAACGCAATTTTGCTTTCACAGCATAATGAAGTTTTCGCAACAGATATAATCCAGGTCAAAGTTGACTTAATAAACAGCAAAAAATCCCCAATCGTGGACAAGGAAATTGAAGAATACCTTGCAAACAAAAAACTCAACCTTACAGCCACAACAGACGCAAGCCTCGCCTACAAGGACGCTGACTTTATCATTATTTCAACTCCTACAAACTACGACCCGGAAAAAAACTACTTTGACACTTCTTCTGTTGAAGCGGTTCTAAAACTGGTAAAAGAAATAAATCCAGAAGCAACAGTTGTAATAAAGTCCACAATTCCAGTCGGCTACACTGAAAAAATCCGTGCGGAAATGGGAATTAAAAACCTTCTATTTTCCCCGGAATTTCTGCGCGAAGGACACGCCCTTTATGACAACCTTTATCCGTCAAGAATCGTTGTAAGTTTTCCAAAAGAGCAGCCGGAATTAAAAGAAAAAGCCGAGCAGTTCGCTTCATTGCTAAAAGAAGGCGCAATCAAAGAAGACATCAGGATTCTTTATCCAAACTGCACAGAAGCAGAGGCAATCAAGCTTTTTGCAAACACATATCTTGCCTTGAGAGTCGCATATTTCAACGAGCTGGACACTTATGCGGAAGTTCGCGGCTTGGACACAAAGTCTATTATAGAAGGAATCTGCCTAGATCCAAGAATCGGGGACTTCTACAACAATCCTTCGTTTGGCTACGGCGGCTACTGTCTTCCAAAGGACACAAAACAGCTTCTTGCAAACTACAAGGATGTTCCGCAGAATTTAATCCATGCGATTGTAGATTCAAATTCAACACGCAAGGACTTTATCGCAGACCAGATTATCGCCAAAAAGCCAAAAGTTGTGGGAGTTTTCCGCCTTACAATGAAAGCAAACAGCGACAATTTCCGCCAAAGCTCAATTCAGGGAATTATGAAGCGCGTAAAGGCAAAGGGAATTCCTGTAGTTGTTTACGAGCCTTCTTATAAGGAAGATGAATTTTTCGGCTCAAAAGTAATAAAAAATCTTGAGGAATTCAAGAAAAACTGCGATATAATTATTTCAAACAGAATGTCGCCAGAGCTTGCAGACGTAAAAGAAAAAGTCTACACAAGAGATTTGTATTCGCGCGACTAAGGCTTAATGATGATTTTAATAAACGGAAACTTTCTTTGCAGAAATCTCACAGGAATTGAAAGATTCGCCTGGGAAACTTGCAGTCAGCTGGACTTAATCGTTTCAAAAGAAGACAACATTGCGCTCTATGCTCCTGCAAACGCAAAGTCAATTCCAGAATACAAAAACATTAAAATCATCGTGTCAAAAAAAAGCATAAAAAGTTTTCCGCTGTGGGACATGGGAATTTTTTCTTTGGCCTGCAAAAAACTAAAGGCAACTGGACTTAATTTTTCAAACACTGCCCCGCTTGGAAAAAACTGCGGATTTTCTTTTATACATGACATTTACGCAAAGGATTTTCCACAGGACTTTAAAACATTCAAGGACAAGCTCATAAGGCTTTACTGCCGCCTAAGCTACTGGAACATCGCAAAAAACGCAAAAAAAATCATAACAGTTTCAGAATTTAGCAAAGAGCGGATTCTAAAAGCATACAAAGTTTCGCCAGAGAGAATAGAAATTGTTCCAAACGGCTGGGATCACTTTAAGTCAATAGAAGCGGACAATTCAATATTTGAAAAATTTTCCAAGCTTGAAAAAGGCGGCTTTTACTTTACACTCGGAAGCCTTTCAAAGCGCAAAAACCTAAAATGGATTGCATCTTATGCAAAAAAAAATCCAGATGAAAAGTTTGCGGTTTCTGGAAAGGCAATATCCGGGCTTGTTCCAAAGGAGCTTGAAGACCTGCAGAATCTTCCGAATGTAACACTTTTGGGCTATGTGACAGACGGACAAGTAAAATCGCTGATGGAAAACTGCAAGGCATTTGTTTTTCCTTCTTATTACGAAGGATTTGGCATTCCGCCTCTTGAAGCCCTTTCCTGCAAGGCAAAAATAATAGTTTCAAAGTCGGCAAGTCTTCCTGAAATATACGGAAATTCCGCGCATTATATTGAATGTAACAACACAGACTGCAATTTAAATGAGCTTTTAACGGAAGAAACTGAATCCCCGGAACAAATCCTTGAAAAATACACTTACAAAAATTCCGCAGAAATCCTAAAAAAAATCATAAAAAGTTAAAAAAAAACGCTAAAGTTAAGCCTTGGTTGTGCCGATGATTATATTGAAAAACCATGGCTGTTCAACTTCGTAGAAGACATCAGTCAGGCTATTCAATGTAAAAGATTGCAGATGTAGCCTTGTAATACAGATGTAGTCTTTTACAGTTTTAGACCGAAAGGATTTGGTCTTTATAATTCCATGGAGGAAAAATATGGTCATCAACCACAACATGTCCGCAATGTTTTCAAACCGTTCTTTAGGAGTAACTCAGGGTTCACTCACAAAGGACATGGAGAAACTTTCTTCTGGCCAGAGAATCAACCGCGCTGGAGACGACGCTTCAGGACTCGCAGTTTCTGAAAAAATGAGATCTCAGATCCGCGGATTGAACCAGGCTTCAAGAAACGCAGCAAACGGAATCAGCTTCATTCAGACAACTGAAGGATATTTGCAGGAAACTACAGACATCATTCAGCGCATCCGCGAACTTGCAGTTCAGGCTTCAAACGGAATTTATTCAGATGAAGACAGAATGCAGATTCAGGTTGAAGTAAGCCAGCTCGTAGCAGAAGTAGACCGCATCGCTTCTCAGGCGCAGTTCAACGGTATGAACATGCTCACAGGAAGATTTGCACAGGCTACTGGAGAAAACACTCCTACAGCTTCTATGTGGCTCCACATCGGCGCAAACATGGATCAGCGTATGTCTGTTTTCATCGGAACTATGACAGCTGCAGCTCTTGGAATGAGAGAAATTGGAACTGAAGAAGTTATGACAATTGCGGCTCCAAGTGATGCCAACCGCGCAATCGGAACTCTTGATGAAGCTCTTAAAATCATCAACAAGCAGAGAGCAGACCTTGGCGCTTACCAGAACCGCCTTGACTATGCTGTAAAGGGACTTGATATTGCCGCTGAAAATACACAGGCATCTGAATCAAGAATCCGCGACACAGACATGGCTTCTGCAATGGTAGAATTCACCAAGAACCAGGTATTGTCACAGTCTGGAATTGCAATGCTCGCTCAGGCTAATAGCCAGTCACAAAGCGTCTTGTCTTTGCTCCAATAGTGTGATATACTGAATACAAAGAGCATGGAATTTTCTATGCTCTTTGCCGTTTGCAGGTTTGATTTGCACTCCCGCTTTGTTTTCTTTTTGAATCTTTCCCGCAAAACCAGCTGTGCTTTTAGACACGGCTTTGCTTCGTTTTAGAAGTTGATCTTTGAAAATTCTGTTTTCCATGATTGTCTGTAACAGCATAGACGGTTGCTTAAATTTTTTACAAGGAAAATAAAAGCAACGGTTCCTGCTGTAAAAGGTCTAAAACTTCCGCCGGGGGCGCAAAAACCAGCGGAAAGCCTTTACAGACGGGCATTTTGCATGATGCATTATGTACGATTCATGGAGGACATTATTATGGTCATTAATCACAACATGAGCTCAATGTTTGCAAACCGCACATTGGGAGTTACTAATTCCCAGTTGATGGGCAACATTGAAAAACTCAGCTCAGGCGAAAAAATCAACCGCGCTGGAGACGACGCTTCAGGACTTGCAGTATCTGAAAAGATGCGCAGCCAGATCCGCGGACTCAATCAGGCTAACAGAAACATTCAGAACGGAGTTTCTTTCATTCAGGCAACAGAAGGATATTTGCAGGAAACTACAGACATTCTTCAGAGAATCCGTGAGCTTTCAGTTCAGTCTGCAAACGGAATCTACAGCGATGAAGACCGCATGCAGATTCAGGTTGAAGTTTCTCAGCTTGTAGCAGAAGTAGATCGCATTGCTTCACAGGCACAGTTCAATGGAATGAACCTTCTTACAGGACGTTTTGCAGAGAATTCTGTAACAAACAATGTAATGACATTCCAGGTTGGCGCTAACATGGATCAGAGAGTAACAGCTTTCATTGGAACAATGACAGCACAGGCTCTTGGTCTTAAAGGATCTCAGGGTACTGACGAACAGATAAGCATTTCTACTCCAGATAGTGCTAATATGGCAATCGGAGCAATTGATGCAGCTCTTAAATCAGTTTCACGCCAGAGAGCAGACCTTGGCGCATATCAGAACCGCTTTGAAATGGCTTCTAACGGTATCGCTGTTGCAGCAGAAAATATGCAGGGCGCAGAATCAGGAATTCGCGACACTGACATGGCAACTGCAATGGTTGAGTACACAAAGAATTCTATTCTTGCACAGTCAGGAACAGCAATGCTTGCTCAAGCAAACAGCCAGTCACAGAATGTATTGGCTTTGCTCCAGTAGTATTAGAATAACGGCGTAAGCTGTAACCGTGTTTTCTGAATAAGAGAAATCTGGATGTCTTCTTTTAGACAGTAAGCACGTAAGAGCGAGGAGGGGTGCGCCCCCTTCCCCTCTCTTCTTTTTTATTTTTCAGGAGGAAATGTCCATGAATACAATCAGTATGAATGGTCAGACAATGGCAATGGATGGCCAGCAAGTCTACAGCGCTTTCTCTCCGCAAAAAGGAGAAGCAAGAGTTTCTGTAAAAGGAACTTTGCCAAATTCAGCTTCGGAAGTGCTTCAAAATTTTGAGGCTAGCCAGGCAGATTTGGAAGCGTCAGTGCAGGAACTTCAGCGGCTTTCAGACATTGTTACAGGCCACAAACTGCATTTCAATGTAAATGACGAGCTTAACAGGGTTGTTGTAACTGTTGTAGACGCATCAACAAACGAAATTATCCGGGAAATACCGTCAAAAGATATACAGAGAATTCAGGCAAGAATGAAACATGCCATCGGTGTACTTTTTGATGAAATGATTTAATGGCAGACGGACTGAACATACCAGGCGTAAGCGACAAATACAAAACAAATGATCTCGTTGAATCCTTAATGGAAGTCGAGCGGATTCCTTTAAAGCGTGAGGAGTCCAATCTTGAGACGTATAAAAAACAGCAAGATGCCTGGCGTGGAATCAACCAGAAAATGTCTTCTCTGCGCGACAGTGTAAAAAGCCTCTACTCTTTTGAAAACCCATTCAGCAATAGAATTTCTTCATCTTCGGAAGAATATGCGGTAACGGCAGATGCTGGACGGGAAGCGGAATTCGGCTCATTTAAAATAGAAGTTCTTCAGCCAGCCGCATCAGACAGATTTTTAAGCGAAGAAATAGACAGCGATATGCAGGTAGCTTCGGGAAAATACACTTATTCCGTCGGAGAAAAAAAAATCGACTTTAACTGGAAGGGCGGAAAACTCAACGACTTTGTTACTGCCTTGAACCGCCGCGGAAACGACACAATAAAAGCAAGCCTGATTGGTGTAAGTTCAAATAAAAAATCACTTTTAATTGAAAGCTTAAAGACAGGAGCTGAAAACCGTCTTGTTTTTGAAAATCAAGCTCTTGACTTTGCAAAAAAAACTGGCATGATTTCTTCTGCAAAAGCGGAAACCACGACTTTAAAATATTCTTCAATTTCTGCAAAAACGCCGGAAACAAAAGATGAAATTCAGCAGGAAAATATCCCGGCAATTTCAAAAAGCAAAGTAAAGGCAAGCGGAAACGACATCACAATAGAGCCAAGAGGCGGATTTGAACTTGATCTTCCGTCTTCAATAAAAAAAAGCAGCTCTGGAAAAATAGAATTCTCCTTCACAGAAAAAAAAGTTCAGGACATAACAGAAGAAACTGTCCAGCTTCCAAAAGAAAGCCTTGAGCTTCCGACTCCATTGAGCGTTACTTATGAAGGAATCAGCGTATTTAACAACCCAAGCGATTCCACTCTTCCGCCGGCGCAAGAACAGCAGGAGCAAAAATCGCAGCCAGTTGAAATTTCAAGCAGCCAAATATTTTTTATAAAAGATTCAGACGGAAACGAGCAGCCTGTAGACGCAAAATATTTTTCAAAAGATTCAAGCGGAAAAACAAAAGTTTCCGTGAGCGTTTCAGGCTTTCCAAACGCGCAGTCGCTTGTTGTAAGAAATTCAAACACAGGCAAAGAAATTTCAATGACTTCCCCGCTCTGCTTTGACGAAAAAAAATCGCTTGGATTTGAGCCAAGGAACGCAATTTCAACTGCGCAGGACGCAAAGCTAAAATACGAAGGAATCACAATCAGCCGCCCGACAAATGACATTGACGACATAGTTCCAAATGTTACCCTGCACGTCCATGAAAAAACAGAAAAGCCCGCGAACATAAAAATTGAGCCGGACACAGAATCCGCAAAGGACGCGATTATAACTTTTGTGGGCAAATACAATCAGGCGGTTGCAGAAATGAATATTCTTTCTATTAATAAACCTGAAATTGTTTCCGAACTTGACTACCTTTCTTCTGATGAGCAGGACAAAGCATACGAACGGCTTGGAATGTTCCAAGGAGATTTTTCTCTTACAAACGGAAAATCATCTTTGCAGCAGATTGTTTCTTCAAACTACAGGTTTTCTGATGACGCATCCGTTACAATGCTTTCGCAGATTGGAGTTTCTACAAATGCAGGAGGCGGCGCAAGAGGCTACAGTCCTTCGCAGATGCGCGGCTATCTTGAGGTTGATGAAAAAAAACTTGATGAAAGCTTAAAGTCAAACTTAAATCAAATAAAAAATTTATTTGGCTACGATTCCGACGGAGATTTGATTATTGATGATGGAATCGGGTACAAGATTGATAGGCAGCTCACTTCTTGGGTTCAGTCAGGCGGAATAATTTCTTCAAAAACAAATTCGCTTGAAACTCAGATAAAAAATTCAAATTCAAAAATAACTCGGCTTCAGACTCAGCTGGACAGAAAAGAAGCTGATTTAAGGCGGAAATATGCAAACATGGAAGGCACATTGAACAGCCTTGAAAGCCAGCAGTCCACAATGCAGAATTTTTCAAATCAAAATAACGGCAGAAACAGATAGGAGAAAATCATGGAACTTTTTGTAAACGGTGAAAAAATAGACATTACGCTTGAAGATGAAAAAACTGTAGGCGAAGTTTTAAAGTCATTTGAAAAAGAAGCTGAAAAAAGCGAAGCCACAACAATCGGAATTTTTCTAAACGGAAAAAAAGTTCTTGCAGACGATTTTGACGAGGCTTCAAAAACTCCGCTTGAAGAAAACACAAAAATTGAACTTACAGTTTTAAGCAAGCAGGACGTAATCGATTCCCTTGAAAAATCAAAAGAAAAATTTTCTTCACTTGCAAAAAAGCTTCCAGAAGTTCCAGTTGCGCTTCAGGGCGGAAAGGACAAAGAGGCAAACACAGTAATAGCTGAGCTTGCAGAATCAATTGACGACTTTTGCCACACAGCGGCATTGAGCGCATTGTTCCCGGAAGTATATTCAAGCATTGTAATAGACGGAAAAAGCGTTACAGAATTTTTTGAAGAATTTGCGCCGATTGCAGCAGATTTTGAGCAGTCGCTTGAAACAAAAGACACTGTAACTTCAGGAGACTTGTGCGAATACGAAATTGCGCCGCGTCTTGAGCTTATTGCAAAGGCTATAGAGGACGGCCTCAAAAAGTAGATATTATGGACACAGGCTCACCTATTGAAGCTCGTATTGTTTCAGGCGGATTCGTATATTCTTTTGTCGCTTTTTTTATTGTTGCAGCTGTAGTTCTTGCAGTTTTGTATTTTTTATATTTAAAATACAAGGCATTCACAAAATCAAAAAAATGGATTGAAGCAAACAAAAACAGAGAAACAAAATTTTCAGACGTAAGAAAAATTGCGCATGAAGCAAACCTTGACAGCGCAGAAAAAAAACTGCTATGGAGCATCTGCAAAACACATCATGCGCGCAACATTCAGTTTTCTTACCGCTCGGAAAATGAAATGCAAAATCTTTTTAAATCCGAATTCCAAAGAATGAATGCGCAGAATCCGCGGAACGAAGAAAAAATTTCAGTTTTATTTTCATTAAGATACAAGCTCGAAAAACTTTACGACAGGAAACATTCCATAACTTCAACAAAATATTTAAGACCCGGACAGCAAATAAGAGTTTTGGATGAAAACAGAATTCCGCATGACGCGACAGTTCAAAAAAATACGCCGGAAGGTTTTTATATAGAAATTTCCGCAGAACTAAAAAATTGCAAGCCTAAACCGCTTTCAAGGTTTATGATAAATTTTTCTTCTGCAACAGGAATGCTTTACCAATGCGTTGTGATGGCGGCGCGCTACGAAGATATTCCAAACGGAAAAGAATTGCTTCTTATAACGCATTCTTCAACGCTCAAAGTAATCCAAAAACGAATGACAAAGCGGCAGGGAACAAACATTGAATGCCTTTTTTCCGCAGTAAAAGAAATCAAAGCCGGGCGAAAAACAAAATTTGAAGTTCAGCAAAAAAAGTACACGGGAACATTCATTGATATTTCCGCAGGCGGATGCAAAATTTCATGCGGACTTCCGATTTCAAAGAATCAGTACATTCAGCTTTACTTTAAGCTGCCGGGACTTATTGAGCATCAGGCGAAAGGTCTTATTGTAAAGACAAAAAAATCCGTAGACGAAAAAACATTTGTGCTGTACATTAAATTTACCGATATTAATATAGCTGCAAGAAATGATATTTATGCGGCGATTTATGATTATTTTTGAGCTTGGAATTTAATTACAATATGAAAGTTTTAGAAATAAATTCAATACAAAAAGAAGACGGATACATTTACTATATTCATCACTACAAGGCAGTTGCAAAAGTCGAAGTTTTGTCTTCAATTATTTCAATACCAATAAGTTTCACTGTAGAAACAAATCCTCTTGGAATAAGAACTGTTAACCTTGATCCGCTTCCGGCTAAACTTGACTATCCGGTTATTCCTATAACAAAAGCAATCAAGGTACTTATCGATAAAATGGCGCAGGAAGGTTCTCTTCCGCAAGTCTAATGCAGCAGGTACAAAAATGATTTTCCACACAAAGTCTTCAACTGAAACAATTTCACTGGGAGAAAAAATCGGTTCACTTTTAAAGCCGGGCGACATTCTTGCAATGACAGGAACTCTCGCGGCAGGAAAAACAACAATAACAAAAGGAATCGCAAAATCCCTTGGAATTAAAGACAACATAACAAGCCCTACATTTTGCCTTATAAGCGAATACGAAGGCGAAAAAATGCCGCTGTACCACATGGACGTTTACAGGCTTGAAGGCGAAGAAGACTTTGTAAACTTGGGCGTTGAAGATATGCTCTACGGAAACGGAGTCTGCATAATTGAATGGAGCGAAAAAGTAAAAAAGGAACTTCCCAAAAAATCTATCATGATTGAAATCACACCGCAGGAAGACGGAAGCCGCCAAATAAAAATTGAAAACTGGAACAACGGAAAAATCGACTGGAACGAGGAATAAAATGAAAGCTCTTGCAATAGACTGCGCAGTTACAAAACTTTCTGTGGCTGCAAAAAATGAAAGCAACACAATAAAACTTACACTTGATATTGGAATGAAGCAATCAGAAAAACTTCTTCCTGCAATTGACTATGTAATGAAAGAAGCCGGAATTTCTGCAAAAGATCTTGACTATACAGCAGTTACGCTTGGACCGGGAAGCTTTACAGGACTCAGGCTTGGACTTAGCGCGCTCAAGGCAATCACACTTTCAGACAATGTTCCGCTTTATGGAATTCCGTCTTTGGAAGCATACTCTTGGCCTTATAGAAAAGCGATTGAAACAGTTCTTCCTTTGATAGAAGCAAAAGAAGATGAATTTTTTTATTCATTTTATATCCGCGGAGAAAAAATCAGAAATGAAGAAGATTCAGAAATTGAAGAAATCTTAAAGCAGATTGATGCGGAAAGTTCTGTTCTTGTCTGCGGACCTGGAGCAAAAACATTTGTTGAGCGGACAAACGAAATAACACCGCTGTATTCCCTTCACTGCTTTTGCCCGGAAAACGACTGCTGCGAAAGTCTTTTTGAAATTGCAGAAAAAATGATTGCAGAAAAGAAAGAGCCATTAAAAGACTATGACGGTCCGCTGTATGTAAGAAAAAGCGAAGCAGAAATAGTCCTTGAATCAAAAAACAAAAACTAATATTTTTCTAATAAAAAAATCAGCCAAAAAGTTTTCCGAGGCGTTCCATTGAAATCTGAGAAGCAGCCGCTTTATTTTCAGACTGAATCGCTTCAAAAACTTCCTGCCGGTAAACTTTTACATTGCTAGGAGCTTCCACGCCGATTTTCACTTGGTCGCCTTTTACATCTATCAGCGTAATTACTATGTCGTCTCCAATGCGAATTTTTTGATCTATTTTTCTTGAAAGGATAAGCATTACTTTGCCTCCTTTCGCTTTAATGCTTCAAGAATATTATGTTTTGTTGTGTACTTTGAACCATCAAGAATAGCCTGCATACACTGATGGTTTTTTTTGTTGATTATAAGCGGTCCTTGAAAATTCGCAGTTACCGCGCTGCCATCGTCGGGAACAGTTACAATCGTAAGAACCATTACATCAGCAGGATCTTTTATGCCGATTTTTAAAAGCTCGCTGTCATCGATTTCAGCTTCATAATCATCTGTAATTAAAAACGGATCGATTAAAAGAAACGCAAGATTTTTTTCCTGCAACGACTGAAGCCACATGAGCGGCTCATACTCACTGTCTACAAGAGCAAAATCTGTATATTCTTCAAAGCCAAAAAGCCCGGAAGGTATAGAAATTAACCTATCGTTGGAAATTTCAATACAGCCTTTAGTTTTTGTTTCTACCAGCATAAAAAATTCCTATGAATATTTTTAGGTCAAATGTCGAGTTTTATATTTTACTGTCATTATCGGGCTTGACCCGATAATCTGTTAAAAATTTACAGTAGATTGCCGTGTCAAGCACGGCAATGACAAACTTGTTAGCATTAAAAATCCTAGCGCATATAATTGAGCAGTGTGCTTGAATACATTTTTCCAGCATTGCTCATTGTAGCCTGATTGACATATTCCATCATCTTTAAATCAGTGATTGCTTCTGTCAAATCAATATCGCCTTCTCTGCTTACAAGCTGAGTAACATTCACATTGTTTGTCTTTGAACGCTCAACGTTATTCATTGCACGCTCATAGTCGCTACCTGATTTCGCAAGGCGAGTTGTAAGATTATTGATTCCGTAGTCAAGAGTTCCAATCACGCGACTTCCAATTGATTCCTGATCTCCCTTGAGCATAGAATCGCGCAGGGCAATAACAGCATCAAACAAAGAGCCGCCGGAAACTTTTACAGCAGAAGTGTTCACATTGTAAGGCGGAAACTGACTTGAATCTTCAATCATTCCCATGTCTGCCAATGCGCTGCCTGTTTTATCTTCCATCCAAACCTGATGAGAATCTGTAGTAGAAAGCGACAGTCCTTGAGAGACAGGATCAATCGAAGCCTTTACAGCAATTCCAGAGTTGTTTATTTTTGCAGCAACAGCATAAACATTGTCGCCAGATTTTATTGCAATGTCCACACCATCAATGCTTATAATTGAATCTTCCAATGCCTGCCAAGAAGTCAAATCTCTTTGCCCTATAAGGTGCTGAGGTTCTGCCCAGAATGTTTTTGTTCCGCTGTTGTCAATCTGAAGATAAGCATTTTCATCAACTTCGATTTTATTAATTCCATTGTTTCCTTTGTAATTTACTTTTTCAATAAGTGCTTCATCAGAACCCGGAATATTTCCCATTACAACATCAAATGCCGCGCCCTTTGTTCTTGTTCCGGCAAAAAGTGTATTTCCGTCTGGACCTACAGCGTTCGCATTCTGAATCAGTTCCTTTAAAAGCTCGTTGACTTCAACAGCCATGTTTTTTAGGTCTTCGCCAGTATAAGTTCCGTTTGCGCCTGTAATGGCAAGTTCCCTGACACGGTGCATAATCTGCAAATTCTGATTTATATAGCCTTCCCTAACATTCATCTGGTCTGCAAGAGTCTGGGCATTTTTTTCAAACTGATTTACACGACCTAAGTAAGACTGATAGCGCACAAGATGTCCAGCCGCAATCGGATCATCACGAAGACTTCCGATTCTGCTTTGAGTTCCAATCTGACGGTTTTTTATCGCCTGATTCACTTCCTGTTTTCTAAGCTGATACTGGGTATCTGTATTATTAAACTGTGAGCTGATTCTATGCATATTCTACCTCGCTTCTAAAATAACTCAAACTCCAAGACGATTAATCAACGTATCAAGAAGTTCATCCTGCACCGAAATAAACTTTGCGGCAACATTATATCCATGCTGAAATTTTATTATGTCAGCAAGCTCTTCATCAATGTTTACACCAGAAATGCTGTCGCGCAAATCTCTTAAATCGCCCATTATTTTATTCTGAGTTGCAAGTTGATTCTGCGCCTGCTCTCCTTTTAACCCAACGTTGGTTATAGTGTCAGCAAAATAATCATCAAACGTTCGCTGGCTTCCAATCATTATTTTTGTATTTCTGATTGCAGCCATTTCTACTGCGGCTCTTCCGTCGCTAGGTTCTGCAAATCCTTGTGAATTTTTAAATGCGGCGGCAACACTGGAAACATCATTTTGAATAAGTCCATTTACTTCGATATATGCAGACGGATTCAAAACTGGAGAAACTGCGAACTGAGCTCCTGCAAGAACATCAACCGCATTCGCACGGTTAAAGTCATAAGCATTATCCGCACCGCTTCCCCGCAAAATTCCAGAATACCCCGTAAGGAACATTCCAGAATCTTCAACATGGCGAATAACAAAGTCGGGATTTTCCATTCCGCTAGAAGAAGTCGCCTTTAAAACAAGACAGCTGTTCCTATCAAGATAAGCCTTTACTTCTCCATTAGAATCATTGATTCTGTTTATAACATCTTCAACTGTGTCTGTTGAAAAATAAGCAACATCGATATTTCCGCTTGCCCCGTTAATTGTCATTGTTCCAGAAAGTCCAATCTGCTCCTGCGGTTTAAGCGCATTTGTTCCTGTCATGCGGAAAACATACGAAGTGTCTTCTACGCCGTCGCCATTTCTGTCATAATTTCCGTTTACATTTTCTACAAAATCATGCTGAACAAAAAAGTCCAAGCCTGTTACATTATTTTTTCCAATAGCATTTCTGTGAACGTCATTCACCAAATCTGCAAAGTTAAGAGCCATTGTATTTAAAGACTGAATTTCTCCGCGGATATCCTTGTCACGAAGTTCCACCAAAGCTCCAAGTGTTCCACCGTGAAACTCTGCGTCAAGCTTTGTATCAGACCACATAAGTTTTCCGTAGCCGTTATTGTCAAGCTGACCAACTGTTTCTATCTGGCGCGCAAGGCTTCCCTGAACAATAATCTGCCCATCTGTGTGAACCATAAATTCATCAGGATCTTTTTGAGTAACAGTAACATTAATGAGAGACGAAAGTTTTTCAACAAGCAAATCGCGGCGATCCATAAGGTCATTCGGATTGTCTCCAAGACCTTTGCTCCTTACAATTTCGCCATTGACAGAAGCAATCTGGCGTGAAAGGTCATTCACCTGCTTTACAACCGCTTCAATGTCTCCGTTTATCTGATCTCCAATTCCGCGCAAACTCTTGTACTGCTGCTGAATTGAATTTGTCAAAGTCTGTCCGCGCACAACAACTGCAAGACGAGCCGCATCGCTTTCAGGGTAAGTAGAAAGCTCCTGCCAGCCTTGCCAGAACTTGTCCATGTTTGTTCTTACAGAAACATCGTTAGGCTCATTGTAAACGGACTCAATCATTGAATAATATTTGTCGCGTGTTTCCCAGTAAGACTCAACATTCTTCTGCTCAACAATGCGGCTTTCCAAAAGCTCATCTTTTATTCTGTTTATGCTTTCAACATCGCAGCCCTGTCCAATCTGACCCGGAACCATCGCGCGCTCCAAGTCCGGGCGGTAAATTGGTTCAAAGGATTTTACAATTACACGCTGTCTAGAATAGCCTTCTGTGTCCGCATTTGAAATATTGTGGCCGGCAGTCTGAATCTGAGTTGAATGAGCCATAAGGCTTCTTTTTCCAATTTCTATTCCTGCAAAAGAATTCGCCATAATTCCACGCTCCTTTTAAATGCTTCTGTTTACCACAATGCTCTGCGCATAGTTTTTTCTCATTGTGCCATTCGGAGAATAAATTTCATTTCTCTGCTGAGATGCGCACTGATCCATTACTTCTGAAATAAATTTCTTTGTCGCGCTAACATATTTTGCAAGCGCATCATTTTCAACTTTGCTTCTTGAAAGCTTTGTCTTTACGCGGAGAAAAACATCTTTCACTTCAGGATGAAAATAAATATTTTCTGAAACAGACGCGATTTTTTCACGGAACTTGTCAACCTTGGAAAATTCACTGCCAAGTTCATTGATATTCAGGACATATTCTTCAAGACCCGCCCAGCTGCGCTTTACAACGCATTCGTGAATTTTATTCTGCTCCATAAGCATAGAATCAAGAATGCGTTCCTGCTCGTTAAGCACACTGATTAATTCAATTTCTTTTTCTTCCGCCATAAATTTTTCCTTCAAAAAGAAAGTTTCTATTTGATTTTCGGAATATAAAAAATTTTGTTTAGAGAAAAATTTAAAAGTTTGAATACCGAGTCTTACAGTTTTGTGTCATTGTCGGACTTGACCCGATAATCCGTTAAAAATTTTCAGCAGATTCCTGTATCGCAACAGGAATGACAAGATGCGGTAAGAAAAATTATCTTTGGCCGGAAAGTTCAATGTAAATCTGATCTGCAAGTCCCAGAGAAGCGTTCTTGGTAATCGATTCCGCCATATTGTCATACATCATGTCGTCGTACATTTTGCGGGCGTACTCGTTATCTTTGCCAGCGAGATTTGTTTTTTGAATTGTATTGCGCATTGACGAAAGCATCATTTTGACCATATAGTTTTCCATTTCCATGGACTGCGCATAAAGTTCGGAAGTCTTGTCAATTACAGGAGTTTTTCCGCTTGAAGTTTTTGAATTTGCGGCGAATCCCTGCGGACGGGCGGTTTTATCAGAATCAGAAGTGAACGCTCCGTAGAATCCCTGAGTGTAATCTCCGTTCAGGCGATGATTCTTGGCAATCTGGCTTGAAGAAATTCCAGACAAAGATGTTCCTTCTGAAATTCCTAAGGCAGTTTTATTTTGCATTTCCTTTACGAGTGAAGAAAATTTTTTTGCCTCATTCTGAAGAGCAGCAGAGTCGATTGCATTGCTTCCATTAGACAAAGTGCCTGTAATTCCAGTTCCAGAAATTCCGTTTACCGCCATGATTCCACCTTATTTATATTTTCGGCATTTTGCGTTCAGGATTTTACAAGATTTTTAGCAGTGGATTTCAGTTAAAAAACTTCCGCTTAATCTGTATAAAACAAAAAAGCCTGCAGCTGGATTCTTTCCAATGCAGGCTAACTGTCAATCATTCAATCTTTAGCGTTTAAGTCCGGCGGCAGTCTGAAGCATATTGTCGCTAGTCTGGATTGCCTTTGAGTTGAACTCATAAGCGCGCTGGGCAACAATCATCTGAACCATTTCATTTACAACAGAAACATTGCTCATTTCAAGGAACTTATGCTTTGTTATTCCCATTCCGTCAATTCCAGGACGTCCGGCAATTGGCTCTCCAGAAGCGTTTGTAACTTTATAAAGGTTGTCGCCTGTGTTTTCAAGTCCGACTGCATTCGGAAATCTGTAAAGCTCAAGCTGACCTACTTCAACAGGCTCAAGCTCGCCGTTTACTTTTACGTTTACCCTTCCGCCGTCAGAAATAGAAAGCGTTTCAAGCTGAAATCCTTCCGGCATGATTATTTCAGGCATTACGCGAAGTCCGTTTGCCGTTACAAGCTGACCAGTCGAATCAACTTTGAATGAACCGTCTCTTGTGTATGCCCAGCTTCCGTCGTACTGCTGAACTCTAAAAAATCCGTCGCCTACAACCGCAACATCTGTGTCAACTCCAGTCGCCTGCAAAGAGCCTTGCGTCATAATGCGCTGTGTAGCTCCAACTTTAACACCGCTTCCCATCTGATGTCCAACAGGAGTTACAGTGTCTTCTGTAGCCGGAGTTCCTGCAAGCTTTACATTCTGATAAAGAAGGTCTTCAAATTCAGCGCGGTGCTGCTTAAAGCCGGTTGTGTTTACGTTAGAAAGATTGTTTGAGATTGTATCTATATTCATCTGCTGGCCGTTCATTCCTGTAGCGGCATTCCATAAACTTCTTACCATTTTCTAATTCCCCTTATTAGCGGTTTACAGTAACAACTTTAGACCAAAGTGTGTCCATCATGCTGTCTTCTGTCTGAACTGATTTCTGGTTCGCCTCGTAAGCACGGTTTACTTCTATCATCTGAACCATTTCGTTTACAACATTCACGTTGCTTGCTTCTGTATATCCTTGCAAAAGCCGCGGACGTTCATCTCCTTCCGCAATATATGCTTCTCCTGAAATTTCATTTGAATTCCAAAGTGAAGAGCCTTGCTTTTTCAAGAACCGCTCATTTTCAAAGCGAACAACTTTTATTCTGTCCACAAGCTCGTTGTCTTCGTTTGTATAAATCATTCCGTCCTGATTCACAAAAAACTTGTCATCAGGAACGTGAATCGCTCCATTTTCACCAAGAACCGGGTATCCTTCCTTTGTCAAAAGAATTCCTTCTTTTCCAAGGTGAAAATTTCCGTTGCGAGTATATCGTTCGCCAGCCGGAGTCTGAACTGCAAAAAATCCTTCTCCGCCCAAAGCCATGTCTGTTTTAGTATCTGTTGACTTAAAAGAGCCTTGGGTAAAATCTGTGTAAAGCTCATTTGTTTCAACGCCAAGCCCAATTGAGCCGATTATAGGAGCCACATCCGCAGAACCGAACGGTGTTTTATACACTCCGTCTGCCGCAGTTCTTCTAAGCAAAAGCTCGCTGAATTCCTTGTTTACAGGAATTTCTTTTTTAAAGCCTGTCGTGTCTACATTCGCAAGATTGTTCGAAATTGTGTCCAGCCTGTTCTGCTGAGCGTTCATTCCGCTTGCTCCGATATACCAGCCTCTAATCATAACATAACCTCAATTAATTTATCGGAATCCGAATAAAAAAGTTAAGGAAAATCAGTTTGCCCAAAACATCATTCATTTTAAACAAAATTTTTCTTGTTTTTTGAGGAATTGCAGTTTATACTTTATTCATTCTACTTAAACTTTTTACGAGATTATAAAAATGTACAGTCCACGTTTTGCTGCAATGATTTTAATTTTTTTTGCTACGCTGATTTGCTTCGTAATAGCTCTTCTTCTGCTGATTCTGCATAAAAAAAGCTACATGATTGAACACGACAACATAACGGGGCTTCCCGCATACAGCCAGTTTGAATTCGATGCAAAAAAACTCCTGAAAAGCGCGCTTCCAAACGAATATATGATTCTTTCGCTCAATGCAGACAACTTTAGAATCATAAACGACACTTACGGAATTCTCTGCGGAAATGAAATTTTAAAGCTTCTTGGAAAACACTTTGCTTCCCAATGCGGAAAAAACGAATTTGTGTGCCGGTTTTATGCAGACAATTTTGTTTTCCTTATAAAAAACATGGAATTTTTCTGGGACATAGAAGAGCGCGTCTACAATATGACAAATGTAGACAATATCGTAAAAAAATATCTTCCTCCAAAATACCAGTTTACATTCAGCGCAAGCATTTACCGCATAGAAAATCCGCTGGACGACATAGAATCCATGATAGACAAGGCGAATTTGGCTCAAAAACTCTACAAAAACAATTTTGCAACCCACAGAGTAATTGAATACACAAGTGAGCTTAAAGATTCCCACAACTGGAACAGAGAAATAACGCTTTCCATGGAAGAAGCTTTTGAAAATAAGGAATTTGAAGTTTTTTACCAGCCAAAATTCAAGTTTGAGGACGAAACTGTAATCGGTGCTGAAGCTCTTATAAGATGGAACAATCCGCGCAAAGGTTTTCTTTCGCCTGCAAAATTCATTCCGCTTTTTGAAGACAACGGTTTTATAGAAAAAATCGACAAATTTGTGCTGAACAAAGTCTGCCATTTCCTTGAAGAATGGAACAAAACTCCAGAAAGCAAAATGCAGCCGCTTACAATTTCATTTAATTTAAGCCGCTACAATCTTTACAACCCGAATTTAATAAGCGAGCTGAAGCAAATTTCACGCGGCTACGACATTGGCGACAACAAAATAGAAGTCGAGCTTACAGAAAGAATTATGATAGACAATCCGAACCGCCTTATAAAAGTAATGAACGAAATAAAAAAAGCAGGATTTTCTGTTTCCGTAGATGATTTTGGCGCAGGATATTCTTCGCTGAACCTTTTAAAGAATATGCCGGCTGACGTAATAAAGCTGGACAAGGAATTTCTTTCGTCCCAAGAAGAAAATAAAAATCAAAAGGAAAGAATCATCATAACTTCTGTAATTGAAATGGCAAAAAAACTCAACATAACAACGGTTGCCGAAGGAGTCGAAACAAAAGACCAGTGCGAAATGCTGAAAACAAGCGGCTGCGACATCGCCCAGGGATTCTACTACGCCAAGCCAATGCAGGAAAACTTGTTCAAGGAATTTCTCGGAATGAAAGAAAAGCAAAGTGTTTAACTTTTTGCGGATTCAGCTAAAAAAATGATTTTTTTTGGAAGTTTCGTATAATAAAATCAAGATATTTTGTTGCAAAATTCAGAAAGTGTTTTATAATATTGAAAGAATATTTCAAAAAATTTGGGTGCGAATCTCAAGTTTTACCAAGCGGAGGAATTTAATAATATGGCTTTGAAAAACAAAGAAGAACCAAGAGTTCTTGCAATCATTTTGGGCGGAGGAAAAGGAACAAGACTCTACCCTCTTACAAAAGAAAGATCCAAACCAGCGGTTCCTTTCGGCGGAAAATATAGAATTGTTGACATTCCTATTTCAAACTGCATCAACTCTGGCTACAAAAAAATCTATCTTTTGACACAGTTCAACTCTGCGTCCCTTCACCTTCACATAAACAATTCCTACAATTTCGACCGCTTTTCAGACGGATTTGTAGAAATTCTTGCAGCGGAACAGACTCTTGAGCATTCAGGCTGGTACGAAGGAACTGCTGACGCGGTGCGCAAAAACTTCGGACATTTTAGAGTTCAGCGTCCAACACATTACATAATTCTTTCAGGCGATCAGCTTTACAAAATGAATCTCAAGGATTTCATGAACAAGCATATTGAAAGCGGCGCGGAAATTACAATCGCAGCAAAAGCCGTAAACCGCCGCGATGCTTCTGGATTCGGAATCATGCAGGTTGACGACACAAACCGCATTACAGCATTCATGGAAAAACCTGCCGTAGACATGAACATTGACGCTTGGAAAATTCCAGAAAAATCAAGAGGCGATCTTCCTGCAAGCCTTGAATATCTTGCTTCAATGGGAATTTACATTTTCAACGCTTCAACAATGGAAGAGCTTTTAAGCAATGACAAGACAGACTTTGGAAAAGAAATTATTCCAATGGCAATAAAGACAAAGCAGGTCAACAGCTACATTTTCAACGACTACTGGGAAGACATCGGAACAATCCGCTCATTCTATGAAGCCACATTGGATCTTACAAATCCTGTTCCAAATTTCAACCTTTACGAAGAAGACAAGCCGATTTACACACAGATGCGCAATCTTCCGCCAAGCAAAATCAACAACGCAAACATGACTGCGACACTTGCAAGCGAAGGATGCGTAATCGAATATTCACGCGTACAAAAATCTGTAATAGGTATCCGCTCAATAATCAACGAAGGCTGCGATTTGAACGGCGTTGTAATGATGGGCGCTGACTTCTATGAAAGCGAAGAAGACAAGGCAGAAAACAAAAAGAAGAAAATTCCAGATCTTGGAATTGGAAAGAACTGCAAAATCAACAAAGCAATCATTGATAAAAACGCCCACATCGGAAACAACTGCTGCATAAACATCAATGGAAAAACTTATGAAGACGGAGATCACGGTTTGTTCTATAGTTCAGACGGAATCATCGTTATCAGAAAAGGCGCAGTTATTCCAGACGGAACTGTAATTTAAAAAAAGAAGGCTGTTCAACAAACTAAAACTGTCATTGTCGTACTTGATACTGCGATGTTTCTGAAAGAAACTCGGTTAACAATCTCTAAATACAGATATTTAGATTTTCGGGTCAAGCCCGAAAATGACAGAAAAGATACTTTTAGGACAGCCCCACTTTATATTGCACGGGATTTTATAAAGAAAGTGCTAAAATGCACAGAAAAATCTTTATAAAACCGTGTTTTTTTTATTCTTCTGACAAACCGCCTGGATTCATCGATGCAAGGAAAGCTTCGTTGTCCTTTGTCTTCCGCATTTTGTCGCGGATAAGCTCAAGCATATCGGCATCATCCATAGGATTAAGAACTTTGCGAAGAATCCACATACGCTGAAGTTCAGCTTCAGAAAGCAAAAGCTCCTCTTTTCTTGTGCCGGACTTTTTAATATTAATTGCCGGGAACAATCTGCGCTCCGCAAGTTTTCTGTCAAGATCAATTTCGCTGTTGCCTGTTCCCTTGAACTCTTCAAAAATAACTTCATCCATGCGGCTTCCTGTTTCAATAAGCGAAGTTGAAATTATTGTAAGAGAACCGCCCTCTTCCACGTTTCTAGCCGCGCCAAAAAATCTCTTTGGCTTATGAAGCGCATTTGAATCAACACCGCCAGAAAGAACTTTTCCAGAAGTCGGAACTGTTTGGTTGTATGCGCGGGCAAGACGAGTTATAGAATCAAGGAAAATAACAACATCGCGCTTATGCTCAACAAGACGCTTTGCTTTTTCAAGAACCATTTCCGCAACCTGAACATGGCGGGTCGCCTGCTCATCAAAAGTTGAAGAAATAACTTCCGCATGAATAGAACGCTCCATTTCTGTAACTTCCTCTGGACGTTCGTCAATAAGAAGCACAATCAAGTAAACTTCCGGATTATTTACAGTTATGGCATTTGCAATTTTCTGCATCAATGTTGTTTTTCCTGCCTTTGGAGGAGCAACAATCAAAAGACGCTGGCCTTTTCCAATCGGAACAAAAAGATCAACAATGCGAGTGCTGAGTTCTGTTGAAACTGTTTCAAGGCGGAGCTTTTCATTAGGATAAAGCGGCGTAAGGTTTTCAAAAGGAACACGAGTCTGTGCAACGTAAGGATCTTCAAAATTTACAGTTTCAATGCGCAAAAGTGCAAAGAATTTTTCGCCTTCCTTTGGACTTCTTGTTTGTCCGTAAATCGTATCGCCAGTTTTTAAGTTAAACAAGCGGATTTGGCTTGGCGAAATATAAATGTCATCAGGTCCGGGAAGATAAGAGTTCTGCGGACTTCTAAGAAATCCATAGCCGTCAGGAAGAATTTCCAAAGCGCCGGACGCAAAAATAATTCCACCGTGTTCCGTATGCGCGCGCAAAATTGAAAAAATCAAATCCTGCTTTTTCATAGGAGCCATTTCGTCAGCAGAAATTCCGTACTGAACGCCAAGCTCTCTAAGTTCCGGCATACTTTTTTTCGTAAGGTCATTAATTAAAAGCCGCGGCTTCGACTCATATTCTTCTGGATTTTCAATTTTCTGGGCAGCCTGAACAGCTTCTAGCCTAGCCTGAAGATTTTTTTCGTAGTTGGTGTTGTTATAACGGTTATTGTTGTAGCGGCGGTTTCCATAACGGTTGTTGTTATTCCATCTTCTATTATTATCATAACGCTGGCGAGGAACATAATGCTCTTCATGCGCTGAATCAGAATTTGACTCTGAAGATTCATGGTGAGACTGAATTTGCTGCGGTTCAGAAGAAGATTCATTAGCCACATAATCATTTTCCTGCGGCTCGGAAGAAACCTGCTCTGTATTTTCCGTTTCTTCTTTTTCTGACTCAGCTGATTTTTTTACAATCCGCCGTCGTCTTACTTTAGGAGGATTTTTTGCCTCGTCTGATTCTGTAGATTCAGGATTTTCATTTCCTTCCAACTGGATTGCGGTTTCTTCTGTCTGAGTTTCCGCTGCATCATCTGAATTACGGCGTTTTATAATTGCCATAGATTACTCCAAAATAGGCATCCCAAAAGGAGGGGCATGCCGTTTTTATATGCAAGAACTGCAATAATTTTTATGATTTTTAATTTCAAAAAAGCCAGAATAAAAACTTCCAGCATATTCTATAAAAAATCCGGAACAGGGCATTTTTGATAAATTTTCGGAAAAATAAAAGAAATAAAATTACTAATAAACAGTTTTATTTTAATCTTACTACTGCATTTTTGTCAATAAAAATTAACTTTGACTTTGAAAATTATCTAGCTTCATTTGACTGCATAATAAGAGAATTTTTATATTCTTCCGAAGCAACAGAAAAAATATCAGAAGCAGGAATTTCATCAATCATGGAAATTTTTCCCTCAAATTCCACTCCATCAGAAATACGAAGCCTTGCAGCTTTTAAATCTCCGTGGACTTTGCTTCCATCGCAAAGCTCTATGCGGTCTTTTGCCTCTATATCTCCTGTTATTTTTCCTGAAACAACAATTGAATTTGCACTCATTTTGTCAACATCGCAAACCGCAGTTTTTTCAATTTCAAGATTGCCAGAAGCGTTTATTGTTCCATGGAATTTGCCAGTAATAACAAGATTGTCTGAAAATTCCAACACACCGTCAAATTCAGTTTCCTGTCCGAATACTGTTAAATTTCCAGCGGAAAATCCTGACATCAGCACACCTCTTGAATCTTAAAAATGGAAAAGATTTTAATTCTGCTCATTGGAAACTTCGCTAACGGGCAAATCCCATAAAGCTTTTTTTAATTCCTGACCAGAACGGAAAGCGACAACATAATGAGGAGCAACAGAAAGCTGCTGTCCTGTTTTTGGATTGCGGGCATTTTGCCTTCCTTTGCGAAGCCGCGCCTCAAATGTTCCAAAGCCACGCAATTCAATTGTGTTACCATCTTTTAGAACTTCTTTCATCTGATCAAAAAGATTTTCCATAATGGTCTGAACTGCCAGCTTTTCGTATTTTGTATTTTGATAAACAGCTTCCAGCAAATCGTTTTTTGTAACTTTTTTTGAAGACATTCCAATACCACAAACAAAAGGATGCTGTTTTTTAACAACATCCTTTAAAGTTTATTTTGCAGCTGCAAAAGTTACATTGTAAAGAACAGCCATACGGCTCTTTTTGCGTGCGCAAGCATTGAGCTTTATTACACCCTTGCGGTATGCATTGTCAAGCTCTGAATGAACAACCTTGAGCTTTTCCTGAGCAAGAGGCTGATCCTTTTTAAGGATAGCTTCCATGTATTTCTTCAAGCTTGTATGTACTCTAGACTTAACCGCCTTGTTGCGCATTCTGCGAACTTCGCTCTGTGCGTGTCTTTTTTCTGCAGATGTTTTCTTTACTGACACAGGATACCTCCGAATAAATTCCTATGAAAATACCGTTTACGGCTTTGATTTTTATTTAAAATCTTTAGGTCTGCGCTCAATGCGTTTGCATTTCTGGCATTCTGCAAGATTCTTGAGTTTTCCGTTCTCAAAAAAAGTCTTCATTACAATTTCACCGCCGCAATCTGGGCAAATAAATTTCTGTGTTGCAACAGTTGTACGAGAGTTCTTACTGGCTCCGGCCATCGTCTTCCTCCATAGTAGATTTGCAGCTTTCCATAAAAATCGAAAGCTTATTTTTATTTGAAAGAAACAGCGGCGATTCAGAATGGACAAACCTCAGAAGCAACCACAGATTTCTTTATATGTTCTAGAAATATACACAATTTAGCATTTGTATGTCAAGAACAGAACAGCAATTCTAAGCAAAATAAAACTACAAATATCCAAATTTTCAGCATAAAATCACTGAAAAAACTCAAAATTACACAACAGAAGAAGCCACAGGAAGTTTTCGCCAGTCTTCAAGCTGATTTTTTATAAGCTCCCGGGACTCTTCAAGAATTCGCTTTTCATCTTCCTTTGTTTCAGGGAAAGGATAGACTTTTAGAACTTTTACGCGGTACGAGCCTTTATGAAGATTCCGAAAAAGAGAATTAAGACGTGAAATCTGCCAGCCGCCGTCAAGAGCACAAACCGCAACAGGAAGCTTCGTGCTTTCAACAAGCCGTCTGAATCCAGCCGCATAAAACTGCCCTACATTTCCGTCGCGAGTTCTTGTACCTTCCGGGAAAATTACAGGGATTTGCTTTTTTTGCAGCACCCGGGAAGCAAAGCTATCTATAGAAGACATTGCGACAGAAGGGCTTCCGTGGCGAGGAATCATGCAATGTCCCTGAGTTTTCAGCATTTTTCCCACCATCGGAACAGAACCAAGAGTGTCTTTTGCGACAAAGCGCGCTTTTTTTCCACCGAAATATTTTAGGTAAACAACAATGTCAAAAAGGCTTTGGTGGTTGGAAATCACGACAAACTGCTCTGGAAGCAGCTTTAAATTTTCCTTGTCGCCAAGAAACTGAAATTTTCTATACAATTTTAAAATTGCAAAAACAACTCTTGCGCACCGGCAAGTTATGTAATCAGACCAAAAGAGGGCTGCTTTCCTGCTGAAAGGATAAACAAGGCAAAGCATGAACGTAGGAAAAACAACCTCTCCAAGGCAAATCAAAAGTGTAATAAATCCAAGCATGGTCTGATTATAGCAAGGCTTTTTTTATTATTCAACAAGGAGCAAGTTAACGTCGTCCATTACAAGCCAAGCGCCGTTTGCACCTGATGCAGCATCAAATTCAGCCTTTATGAGCGCGCCGACTGTTATTGACTCTGTTGAATCGTCAAGTTCAATTACAGGAAGCTCTGCCTTAAAGAATTTTTTCCAAGTATTCGGAATTGTTACATCGCAAGTAAATTCAGTTTTGCTTCCGTCTTTTTTCTGAACAACAGCCTTGAAAACTGTTCCGCTAGGATTTTTTATTCCAGTTCCTTCAAAATGAGCAAAGCATTTGTATTTTCCAGCTGAAAATTCTTTTACAGTCTGAGAAACTGTGAATTCAAAATTGTCTTTTTCCCAGGCGGTAAAGTAGCAGACGCCTTCTTTTGCATTTTGGTTGTTCTTGTCAATTTTTGGAGTTCCTTTTCCAAGAGGATTTTCAACAGTCCAGCCAGTAAGGTCGCCGCTTTCAAAGCTTCCGTTTACAAGGAAATTGCTTGCAGTAACATTTACAGTGCATTCAGCTTTTCCGCCTTTTTTGAGCTTGCCAGGAATTTTATATTCGCCAAAGTCCGGCTTTCCTGTTACAACTTTTGATGCAGCTTCGTCCCATTCAACAGGCTCGTCTTTTACAGAACCGTCATTGTAAACAACTTTTACAGTTTTCGGCAGCGATTCCTGTTTTCCGTAGGCGAATTCAACACGAGGAGTTTCCACGCGGATTACATTCAGCTTGCCTTTTGAGCCTGTGCGCGCATATTTGAACACATTGATTGAATCAAGGCATTTTCCGTCAAAGTCAAAGAAAGCCTGATTGTCCCAAGTTCCGCCGTTTCTTGCGGAGCGAACTTCCTTGTCATATTCAGCAGCATAAGAAGAAGCCCAGCCACAGCCGTATTTTTCCCAGGCGCGGAAATTTCCTTCAAGAACAAACTGAGCATCTGGAGCTTCAGGCTTATAATGGCGGACTGGAATCCAAGCCGGCTCCCAATAGAACACGCCAACGCCTTTTTTTACAGAAGCAACAGCCGCAATTACATCCCGGACTGCGACAGCCTGACCTTCAACAGAGAACGGATAGTCAAATTCCTGTTCCGAAGACATTCCAGACACAACGTTTCCGAATCCGTCGCCGTCGTCATTTGTAAACGGATATGAAGTTTCTGCAACCATGACTTTTTTGTTGTAAATATTCGAAAGTTTTTTCAAAGTGACAGAAAGTTTTCCGGCTTCTCCGTGCCAGAAAGGATAATATGAAGTTGCAAAAATGTCGTAGTCAACATTGAATTTTTCGAGCAGCCCTGCCCTTTTTTCCAAATATCCTTCAGAAAGCGGATCTGTATAATGAACCACAATCTGAATGTTTTTGTCAAAGTTTCTTACAGCCTTGCAGCCAGCACCGACCAAAGCCAAAACTTTGTCATCGTACATTTCGCCGCACATTCCATTGTTGATTTCGTTTCCAACCTGAACCATCGTAACTTTTACGCCGGCAGATTTAAGTCTTTCAAGACTTTCAGTTGTGTATTTTGACAATGCGGCTTCTTTTTCATCGAATGTCATATTTTTCCAGGCTTTTGGAACTGACTGCTTGTTCGGGTCAGCCCAGAAATCCGAGTAATGAAAATCAATTAAAACGCCAAGCCCTGCATCTGTGGCTCTCTTTCCGATTTTTACAGCAGTTTCAATGTCGTTGTTTCCGCCGCCGTAGCCGTTTCCATTTGCGTCAAAAGGATTGTTCCACACGCGGATTCTAACGCAGTTTGCGCCGCCCATTTTCAAAAGCTCAAGCAAATCAGCCTTTTTTCCGTTCGCATCATAAAAAACACCGCCGGCATCTTCCACAGAAATCATGGACGAAACATCAACTCCCATGACAAAATCTTCAGCAAGATTTTCAACAGGAAGAACTGTTATATTAGCTGAACCGCGGGCTTTTGTAGAAATTCCGCAGGCCGCAAGCGAAAGAACTGAAACGCAAGCAACAGCCGTTCCAATGCATTTTCTAAAAATTTTCATAAAACCTCCAAATTTTTATACAAGTTATCAACACGAGTTGATGTTATTATATATCACCTTTTTCTATAAAGCAAACATTTTTTTTATTTAAAACAAAAAAAGCGGAAAATCCACAAACGGGACTTCCGCCTTTATTTATTCGCAAAATGAATTATCTTTTTCTGACAAATGCGTCCTTAAATCCTGCATCCTTGAACTTTGCAAGAACCGCTCCGTATTCGTCCACAGAAAGAGGTCCTACAAGAACACGGTAATTTTTTCCAACAGGAATAAGCGAAACAGGATATTTTGAATACTTAGCAAGAAGATTCTCAATATTCTTAATATTTCCCATTGTCGCAATCTGAATATAGTAGCAGTTGCTTGCAAGAGCACTTTCAGAAGAAACCACATAATCCTGAATATTTACAGGATATTCGGAGCGCAAAGGTTCTGACTCTGCTGTTTTTTCCTCTGGAACAGATTCAACTGGAACAATTTCAATCGGCTCGTTTTCCGCAGAAGCAGCTACAGAAGGCTCTGGAGATTCCGGCTCGGAAGGAACAAGAATAATCGGAGCATAATCACTGCTTTCGCTTTCTTCGCTAGACTGAATCTCTGGTTCAGACTGAACTTCCGGCTCTACAGCAGGTTCTGCAACAACTTCCTCTGGCTCTGAAACTTCTTCCGCATGGCTTTCTTCAACAGCGGAATCTTCTTCAATTGGAGAAGGCTCTTCAACTGTTACAGCTTCCTCTTCTATTTCATCTTCAGCAGGAGTTTCTGGTTCAGCTTGGATTTCTGGCTCTTCTTCTGCCTGCGGCTCTTCCACAACAACAAGCTCAGCATTTTCTTCTTCTGGAACATTCTCCGTTTCCTCTTCGATTGGAGAAGGCTCTTCAACTGTTACAGCCTCCTCTTCGCTTTCTTCCGCAGGAGACGGCTGCTCAACGGCTTCTTTTGACTCAAGGAATCCGTCTTCCACGCTTTCGTAGTCTTCGTAAGGTTCTTCTGTCGTTTCGTCAGCAGGAGCTTCATCGGTTTTTGGAACTTCGCATTCTTCAATTGGGGATGGAGCTTCAACAACTACAGGCTCTGTTTCTTCTTCAACTGACTCAACAGAAGGCTCTTCGTCCGCAGCAACTTCTTCATCTGAAAAATCAGCTTCATCTTCGGAAATATTTTCTTCTGCCGGAGCTTCAGATTCATCCGTCGGATTGTCTTCTTCTGCCGGAGCTTCAGATTCATCTTCTACAGCCGCAACCGCCGCATTTTCTTCATCACCATTGTCTTCCGTGTCCGCAATCAAAGGAACGCCTGCAACCGCAACAGGAGCAGCAGTTTCCGCGGCAACAGCAGCCACATTTTCAGCAGACTGCTCAGCGACCTCTGGCTCGGCTTGAACAGCAGGCTCAGACGGAACTTCCGCAGTTTCTTCTTTTTCAGCAGGCAAAGTTTTTTCATCAAGAACCGCGTTGCCTGAAACAGTTTCGTCAAAATATCCTGAGCGAGGGGCAAGCTTTACCTTTACGCCTGAATTCCGCTCTATTCCAAG
This sequence comes from Desulfovibrionaceae bacterium, assembly GCA_963654755.1. Classification (GTDB taxonomy): domain Bacteria; phylum Spirochaetota; class Spirochaetia; order Treponematales; family Treponemataceae; genus Treponema_D. The sequence goes on along the minus strand of CAVKBG010000031.1, from coordinate 2,429 downwards.
GCTTTTTGCAGACTCTTCCGAAATAAGAATGGCAATTCCGCCGGAAGCATCCAAAGTGCCAAGGTTCAGAATCTGCAAAGTGATTCCAGTGTTCGGATTTGTAATTGAAACGCTGTCTCCCGGAAGATAACCGGCAGCCTTTCCAAAATATCCAGCCGGAAGATCATCCTTGCCGGCAACTTCAATCACGCCTTCAATCGAAGCGCTTGAGTCGGCAAAAATGAAAACGGAAATCAACAAAAATAAAATTCCAGATAAAAACTTTTTCATACGTCCCCTACCTACGGATGATTTTATATATATCGTCTGCTATTCCAAAAGCAAAATCGGAAAGTCCCTTGCGCTTGTCCTTGAACTGACTTGAAGCAGGAGGAACTTTTTTTCCGCTCCCAAGAACCGCCCCAGAGCCAACATTCAGAACTTTATATGAAAGGCTTGAAAGGTTCGCAAGAAGATCAGCGTCAGGATTCGTCGAATTTGAAGAGCCGAAATCTGCTGTAAGCTCCACAAAATAATCAACACCGCCTTCCCAAGCCTCCTGTCTGGACTTTTCAAAAAAAGAAGCGTCATTTTCCACGCTGTCAGAAGCAATGGCGGGCGAATTTGAAATTATGATTCCCTTTCCAAAGAAAAAGTCGAACAAGCCTTCCTCAATAACATAGGAAGAATTTCTAATTTCCGAATCCCCGTGCTGGACAATCTGAAAAGCGACAGAAACTGCATTCGCGCAGAAAACCGCGCAGCTCACGATAAACAGCAGAGCCAGCCTCTTGAATCTCATAGGAAAACCTCTTTTTTCTAACTGAAAAGCCGCAAACGGCACTCTCAATTATTCATCGGCTTTTTTAGGCTTGAGTTTAGGTATTTTTAAGAAAGCAGCATTACAGTCCTTTGCTGCCTGATATTGACGTGCTTTACCGACTGATATTGACGTGCTTTACTGCCTGTCATTGCCCGACCCGATTGGGCAATCTGTTTTGATACGAGATTATCGGGTCAAGCCCGATAATGACACTAAAATGCCCAAGAATAAAAGGAAAACGTAAAGAAAAGATGATTTTATACAGAAAAAAAGTATTTTATGCAAGAAAATGAATAAAAACTCTGGAATATTGCATATTCGTCAAGAATATCTTTTATTCTTCAATTTTTATGCAAAATTCTCAAGAATATTGTATATTCCTCAAGAAAATTTAATATTCCAGAAGAATTCGCCATATTCCTCAGGAATTTATCGCATTCTTAAAGAATATTGTCATTGCCGGAGGAACATCCGGCAATCCCCTAGAAAAACTAACTTTCAAGCCGCTTTTTGCAGATAAAGTAGGCAGGGATAAGAAAACAGTCCGCAAGAATCCAGGCGGCAGGAGAGGCAAAGCAGGCGGCAGTGTAGCCGAACACAGGCACAAAAACAAGACCGAACACGCCGCGTCCTGCAAGCTCAAACAATCCCGCAAAAACCGCAAGCTGGCTGAATCCCATTCCCTGAATCATAAAGCGCACAATGTTCACAAGCGCAAGCGGAAAGTAAAACGCGCTGTTAATCACAAGGAATTTGTAGATATTGCCAAGGATTTCCTCCTGACCTGAATCAATGAACAGAAGTCCAAGAGTCCGCCCGAAAACAAGCATAACGCCCAAGGCAAGAAGCGCATAGACAAGCCCAAGGAACGAGCAGCTGAAGATTCCGGGGTTAAGACGTGAAAACTTGTGCGCGCCGGTGTTCTGACCTCCATAAGTCGCCATAGTTGTTCCCATGGCATCGAACGGACAGCAGAAGAACATCGCAATCTTGCTTGCCGCAGCAACAGAAGCGACTGCGACAGAACCAAGGCTGTTTACGGCAGTCTGAAGAACAACGCTTCCAATCGCTGTAATAGAATACTGCAATCCCATAGGAAGCCCCATGGAAAGCAAAACGTACACATGATGGCCGTTTATCTTCCAGTCTTCCTTGGAAAGATGAAGAATCGGGTAGTTTTTAAGAATATAAAACAGGCAGGCAACACTTGAAACCGCCTGGGAAATAACAGTCGCAAGAGCAGCTCCTTCCACTCCGGAATTCAGTGCAAGGATAAAAAACAAGTCCAAGGCGATATTCAGCACGGAAGAAACAACAAGAAAAATAAGAGGAGTCTTGCTGTCTCCAAGGGAACGTATTACAGCCGCAAGCAGATTGTAAGCAAGGGAAGCTGGAATTCCTGCAAGAATTATAACAAGATAGCCGTAAGAGCCGTCAAAGATGTCCGCAGGGGTTTTCATAAGAACAAGAAGAGGCTTGCAGAAAACAACCGTAACAGTCGTAACAAGAACAGCAATTACTGCGGTCAGCTTGACTCCGCCAGCAATAAACTTGCGCATGGCATCATAGTCCTTTGCCCCGAATTTCTGCGAGACAGGAATAGCAAAGCCGTTGCAGATTCCCATGC